>JALUUZ010000058.1 GCA_027021095.1 Gammaproteobacteria bacterium | reverse complement strand
AAAATGCGGACCAGGCAGGGTCCGGTGCCTTCAAGTTCTATCACCGGCCGTACACGCCGCACACTATCGACCGCGCACCGGGCACAAAGTCCGCGCTTGTCTGCCACATCCCTGGGCTTGTACAGCGCAGCCAACCACCGTCATCAATACCCGCTACTATTATTCCATGCATAACAGGAGGAAAAAGCCATGCGCCTGCCGCTGCTGATCGCTGTGTTGTCTGTGCCGCCGCTTCTGCTGAGCCTGGCAGCAACAGCCGGAAACTGCCGGCTGGACACGAGGCACAGCACACCCACCAGGACCGTGACCCATGTCATCGACGGGGACACGCTGGAACTCTCCGGTGGTATTCGCATCCGTATGCTCGGCATCAATACCCCGGAGCTGGGCAGAGACGGGAAGGCAGACCAGCCTTATGCACGAGCGGCACGGCGGGCGCTGTACCGCCTGCTGAAAAGCGCCGGGTTTCAAGTCAGGCTGGTCTATGGCACGCAGAAGGAAGACCGGTACAGGCGCTGGCTGGCGCATGTGTTTACCCGCGACGGACGCAACCTGCAGCAGCAGCTGCTGCTGCGGGGGCTGGCGTTCAACCTGCCCTTTCCGCCGAACCTGCGCTACCAGGACTGTTACCGGCAGGCCGAACACCACGCCCGTCACGCCAGGCGCCGGCTCTGGAGATCCGCTGCCGGCAAACCGGTTGCCGAATCCAGCCTGACACGCTATTCGAGGACCGGTTACCGCCTCATCCGCGGCACCGTTTCACGCGTCTACTTCGGCAGGCGCTCGGTCTGGATCAATTTTACCCACCGCCGCCTCAGTGTACGTATCGCCAGGCAGGACCTGAAATATTTCCGGGGTAAAGACCTCGGCAGGCTCAGGGGCAGAACCATCGTCGTGCGTGGCTATATGACCCCCAGCTATTCACGCCGTTACCCAAACTATTTCTATATGCGACTGCGCCACCGTGACAGCCTCATCGACTGAACACATTGGCTTAATCCCCGGAAAATCGTGGTTATAAGCCTGCTCAACAAATCAAATCAATTTCACCGAGTTTGGCATATAATGTGTACATCTAAAAATCCAATAGGAAACCAAGGGCCGTGCAATGCCGGAAAAACTGAAAAAAGCATCGTTGGAATACCACGCCAAGCCCCAGCCGGGGAAGATCAGCATGGAGGTCTCCAAGCCGTGCCTGACCCAGCTCGACCTGTCCATGGCCTATACTCCCGGTGTTGCCGAACCGGTACGTGAAATCGTCAAGGACCCTGCCAATGCCTATACCTATACGATCAAAGGTAACCTGATCGCCGTGATCACCAACGGCACCGCAGTACTGGGCCTGGGTAATGTCGGCGCACTGGCTGGAAAACCGGTCATGGAAGGCAAAGGGGTGCTGTTCAAGTGCTTTGCAGGGATCGACGTGTTCGACATCGAAGTCGATGCCGAAGACCCGGACGTGTTTATCGATACCGTGGAACGTATCGCCCCGACCTTTGGCGGTATCAATCTCGAAGACATCAAGGCACCCGAGTGTTTCTATATCGAGCAGGAACTGATCAAGCGGCTCGATATCCCTGTTTTTCACGACGACCAGCACGGCACGGCGATCATCATCTGTGCCGGGCTGCTCAACGCACTCGAAATCAGTAACAAACGACTGGCGGATTGCAAAATCGTCTGTGTCGGTGCCGGTGCTGCCGGTATTGCCTCGATGCGCCTGCTCGACTCACTGGGTGCAACCAAAGAAAATATCTTTATGATCGACCGCAAAGGGGTCATCCATTCGGAACGTGACGACCTGAACCAGTATAAACGTGAATTCGCGCATCAAACCAGCCAGCGCACGCTGGCCGATGCGATGCAGGACGCCGACGTCTTTATCGGTGTCTCCGGACCAAACCTCATCAGTGCCGAAATGGTAAAGACCATGGCAACCAACCCGGTCATCTTCGCCCTGTCGAACCCGGACCCTGAAATCCGCCCGGAAACCGCATTGGCCGCCCGCGATGACCTGATCATGGCGACCGGCCGCAGCGACTACCCGAACCAGGTCAACAACGTACTTGGTTTTCCTTTTATTTTCCGTGGTGCGCTCGATGCAAAGGCCAGCTGTATCAATACCGAAATGCAGGTCGCCGCGGTGCACGCCCTGGAAAAACTTGCGCGCGAACCCGTCCCCGAGGCCATGCTGACCGCCTACGGACTCGATCACCTGGAATTCGGCAGGGACTACATCATTCCCAAGCCGCTGGACGGCCGCCTGATCGAGCGTGTCCCGCAGGCCATCATCCAGGCAGCCATCGACTCCGGGGTCGCCAGGCTCTGAGTCCGGCCATCATAATTTTTTATAATTGATACCAATCAATGCCTTTTTACGCCAACAAGGCATACTGGACAATAATACGGGCTGGTCTTTCACAATTCAAAAAGGAGAGCCGATATGTCCTGGTTAAACCTGTTAGTCCTGGTCATCATGTTTGCCACAATAGGGGTATTGGTCCTTGGTATCGTTTCCATGGCAAATGGTGGAACTTATGACACCAAGCACAGCACACAGTTTATGACTGCACGTGTTACTCTGCAGGCCCTTGCGGTACTGGCGATACTGGCTGCGATCTTCTTCAAGCTGATGAGCTGAGCACCGCCTACCAGCGGCAGGCATCACGAACCGGCGTCAACGACGGCGGCCGGAAGGATATCGTACTGCCCATACAGGCGATGGACCTGGCACAACGCAGGACGTGTCGTACACACCAACATCCCGATCCATTCAATTGAGGTTGGGCGTTCTAGCCCGCCTTTCTCACCACCGTTCGTAGCGAGACGGAGCAAGGTGCGCACCAATATGGTGCGAGAAGCCTCTTCGCAACGATGATATGGTACGGAAGGATCATGACATATATAAGGGTCACCACGTGGTATCATGCGATTTACCTTGATGTTGGTGCGTACAACGCACCCTACCTTGTCGTGACAGTGCACACAGTGCACCAAAGGATTTACGGTAAAGCAATATCATACTCCAAAGTAGGGTGCGTTGTACGCACCGCTACTCTTATACGGATTTACAAGCTCGTTATGACGCATAAAGTAGCAATAGGATTTGTTTTATCTTTGATTCTTCTCATATCCAGTTGTGGTGGGGATTCTCTGCGGCAAAGAGTCCCAGATTTCATCAAACTTGGCAACGAACTTGAGTTTGAGCATGAGTTTTTTTATTGTGCTGCTGCGGTTTTCGAACTAAAAAATAAAGATATTGACGCTCTCAGAAGACAAATGGAGGATATTGAATACTGGAAAAATTTTCCTTCACTTAATAAATATACTGATGGCATGAGCGCGAGCCTAAAGGTCATATTCTGCGGGACAATATTGAAAAAATATTCGAAAATATCCAGTGAAATGACAAACGATCCCAGCAAGTACCCTAATGGATATTATTATGTTTCAGGGGATGATATATTTATTGCGGTTTTAACGGATAAAAAATTAGTTTTCATATTTGAAGGATATTAAAGAGGCCGGGATGCGCAACAAACCTGGAACGAGCACGGAGAAACGCTAAAGTGATCTGGAATTCTGACACTCTGTAGAAACAACCGTTATACGAAAAAATAGAACGAAATAAAAAGGATATCAATTATGAAATTTATCAAAATAGTGATAATGATATATTTCGCAATAGTCATCTCCTCCTGTGCCACAACAAGAGTAAAAACGTATAGTGTCGATGGAAAAGAAACTATATGCAATGGAAAAAACATCAACCTTGGTTCTGTTGTTGTTCTCCCTGAAACAGCTTGGAGAAAAGATCAAAAAGAGCCAAGAAGACGTGAAGAAATGGCTCTAAATGAAATTAAAAAAGCATTTAAAAATATGTCATGTGGAAATGTTATGCTGCCCAAAGGAGTAAAAGAGTTTTCAAATTGGTCGAGCATGGCAAAAGAAAAGCTATTAAGTATGTTGTCTAGTGAAGGTTTCGATACGGCTGTTATCATTAGAATCGAGGAACTGACGCCAAGATTAAATATTACATTTTCATTGCCCTTTCTATGGAGTGGATCGAATGAAGCAGATTTTCAAATCAAAGTTATATCTGTAAAAACGGGTAAGGTACTTAATGATAT
>JALUUZ010000057.1 GCA_027021095.1 Gammaproteobacteria bacterium | reverse complement strand
CAGGCCAAGGTGCACGGCGTGCTGGCCGGGCAGCACAGAATGAAGCAGAAACGCATCGAGATCAAAAACAGGCCGGTAGTCATCGGCCGCAGTAAAGAGGCGGACCTGCGCATCAACGATGAACGCGTGGGACGTAAACATGCGCTGGTTGGCTGGGACAGTACTGAGAAGATGTTCTACGTCAAGGACATGGGATCGGTCAACGGCACCTGGTGCCTGCCCGAAGGGAAACTGGCCGCTGACGAGAAACGCTATATCGAGCCGGGTCATGACATCTGTTTTGCCGATATCTCGATCGTGTTTCAGATCGAAGAGCCTGAACAGCCTGAAATTGATGCGGGTTAGTGGTTTTGGTGTTTGGTGGATTCTTTGCTACACTTCGCGGGCTCTAAGCAAGTCTACAGGGATAAATAGTGATGACAGTCAAAACCCGGTTTGCGCCAAGCCCGACAGGTTATCTGCACATTGGTGGTGCGCGTACGGCATTGTTTGCCTGGCTTTATGCCCGCAAGCACCAGGGTGAGTTTATCTTGCGTATCGAGGATACCGATCGTGAGCGTTCACGTCCGGAGTTCGTGCAGGCAATACTGCAGGGCCTGCAGTGGCTCGGGCTGGCGCCGACACAAGGGCCTTTCTACCAGACACAGCGGTTCGACCGTTACCGGGAGGTGATCGAACAATTGCTGGCGCAAGGCGATGCATACCGTTGTGACTGCAGCAAGGAAAGACTTGAAACCCTGCGTGAACAGCAGATCGCGCAGAAGCGCAAACCCAAGTATGACGGCCATTGCCGGGACCGGGATGACCTGGATCCGGGCAAGCCACACGTGATCCGTTTCAAGAATCCGCAACAGGGCAGCGTCGTCTTCGAGGACCTGATCAAGGGCAGGGTCGAGGTCCGGAACAGTGAGATCGATGACCTGGTGATTGCCCGCAGTGACGGAACACCGACCTATAACCTGACCGTCGTGGTGGACGACTATGACATGGAAATCACGCATGTGATTCGCGGCGACGATCACGTCAACAATACACCGCGACAGATCAATATTCTGCGCGCGCTGGGGGCGGCATTGCCCGACTATGCGCATGTGCCGATGATCCTTGGGCCGGATGGAAAACGCCTGTCGAAGCGACATGGTGCGATGAGTGTGACCGAATTCAGGGACCGGGGCTACCTGCCGGAAGCAGTGATCAATTACTTGGTACGCCTGGGCTGGTCGCATGGAGACCAGGAGATTTTTTCACGTCAGGAGATGATCGACCTGTTTGCATTACAGGACATCAGCCGGTCTGCGGCGACCTATGACGTGGCCAAGCTGGAGTGGTTCAATCAATACTACCTGAAGCATTCACCGTTTGATGCGGTAGCACCGGCCCTGCAGCAGCAATGTCAGCGGCATGGTATCGACTGCAATGACGGCCCGGCACTGGAAGCGGTCTTTATGCTGTACCGGGAGCGGGTCAAGACGCTGGAGGAACTGGCGCTCGCCAGCGTGGTGTTTTACCGGGACGAGGTCGATTACGACCCCAAGGCGGCGAAAAAGAACCTGCGGCCCAAGGCTTTGCAGCCTTTGCAGCGCTTGCAGCAGATCTTTACGTCGATCAGTTGGGACAAGCAGGTGATTCACGACAGCATCAAGGCGCTGGTGCAGGAACTGGCGGTCGGGTTTGGCCAGGTGGCGCTGCCACTGCGGGTGGCGGTCTGTGGATCGACTGCCGCGGCGGCGATCGACGACATGGTGTACCTGATCGGCCGTGAGCGGGTCCTGCTGCGGCTGCGCAAGGCGATCGAGCTGATCGGGCGCCTTGACACTGAACAGCGTTTACAGTAGATTCAGCCGCTAGGCTGATGGGGCTATAGCTCAGCTGGGAGAGCGCTTGCATGGCATGCAAGAGGTCGCCGGTTCGATCCCGGCTAGCTCCACCATTTTCGATCCTGCGGCTTGACACGTGCCCGGGAGTAGCGTAAATTGCGCGCTTTATCGCAGCACTTGGATTTATGTCCCCTTCGTCTAGAGGCCTAGGACACCGGGTTTTCATCCCGGCAACAGGGGTTCGAAACCCCTAGGGGACGCCAAATACCCCTGGTTGCCCGCCGTCGAACCGTTTCGGCAAGGTGATGGTAAACTTTACACCTTTGGGTTTTTTTCGGTTACTGGCACTGACGATCCCGTTGTGGAAATCGACGATCAGCCTGACGATATATAAGCCCAGTCCCAGGTGCAGGCTGTCGCCTTTCTTCTTGCGCGCAGACACCATCGAATCAAACAGGTTGCCATGCATTTCCTTGGGCAGGTGCGGGCCCTGGTTGATGACACGGATGACGCTGTGGTCGTTTTCAAGGGCAAGCTGAATCTGTATCGGGGTGTCTTTGGCGGCGAAGTCCCTTGCGTTCGAGACCAGCTTGTCGAGCATCTGCGCCAGCAGGTCCGGCACGCCGAGCATAGTGTAGTCGTTGTCGTCGATCTGCAGGTCGAATTCCTGTTCCGGGTAGGCCACGCGGTAGCCGGCGACACAACCCTCGAGGACCTTGTCCAGCTTGAACTGCTCGCGCTCGAAATCCTGCAGTGACTGTTCGAGCCGGGTGACTTCACTCATACGCGACAGGATGCTGCTCAGCCGGTTGATGCCTTCATGCGCGCGTGCGGTATAGGTCAGTGCGTCTTTGTCCAGTGTCTGCAACTCGAGATTCTCGATCGAGGACTTGACCACGGTCAGCGGGGTGCGCAACTCGTGTGACAGCTTGCTGGCCATGGTTTCGAGGTAACGGTTGTACTGCCCGAGGCGTTCGAGGATATCTGAAATGCTGCGGCTCAGGTCACCAAGCTCATCTGCCGCCCGTGAACCGGCGATCTGTCCCTGTACTTTCCCATCCGGTCCAATCGCCTGTTCGGCATCGTCACGCAGCCGGCGGATACGCGAGGACAGGCGTGTCGCAAACAGCAGCAGGATCACCGCGGCGACAATAAACATCGCAAAGCTGGTGTTGAACAGGCTTTCCACCGCACGGTCCTGAAGCATCAGGATGCTGTTGCTGGTTTGGTCCATCACTACTGCCCCGACCACCTTATTGTCGTTCCAGACCGGGTAGATTGCCGACAGGACCGGGGCCCTGTTGCCCGGTGTGCTGCGCCAGCTTACACGTGGACTGCCATGGGTCAGCGCATTGTCGATCGCTTTGCCGGTCAGCGTCGACGCTTCCGGGTCCTTGTCGCCGACCAGGTCACCGTCGGGCCTGAGCAGCAATCGATAGATAAAGCGCGTAAAGCCTGAAAACAGTGTCGGGTCGGTAGTGGACGACCCGGACGCAACGGTGCCGGCGCGGGCGATGACCCGCCGGTTTTTGTCGATCACCCAGGTCCGGACATCTTTTTGCGCCAGTCCTTTGAGCAGGCGTTCCTTCTCGGGGCTGGGCAGCATGATCGTGCCCAGTTCCTCGACATGGCGGGTGCCCGCGGTGCCAATGACCGTCTTGATCTTGCGTGTCTTCGGGTCGTCGACATCAGCGATCTCAAAGCCGATTTTATTGCCGATCATCGACAGCGGAATGCGGATCTCGATAATATAGCCGCCATCGTCGGTTTCCTGCCACTCTCCTTTGATCTTGACTTCCGGGCGCTCCGGCCGGCGATTGAGGCTGGCGTCGGGTACATAGTGGGCGTTGACCCAGCCGGGTGCGCGGGTGGCGAGCAGAAAGCGGGAAAAATGGCCTTGTGGTGACTGGATCGCGATCTGCAGATGGTCGCTGCGGTCGAGGCGGAAACTGTAAGGATCGCGGTAGACGATTTTGTCGTCGGTCACTTTGAAGATCACATACAAATGATTTTTGTAGGTGCCGACTGCGTGCACGAAGGAAAAGTCTTTTGGGTCGTGTTTTTTTGCCGGATTCTGCTTGTCTGCGGGGTCTTTGTTATAGATCTTGATATGATTGGCGCCATAGAACTTGAAGCGTTTGCGGTAAGGTTCCCAGTCGTAGTCACGCCCATCGAGGATGATCGGGGTTTTCAACGGGCGTACATACATGTGGTTGACTTCCTGGGCGGATTTGGCGATGTCTACCGGCCTGAATATGTCATGGCGTTCACTGAGGATCAGCGCGATGGCGCGTGCGCTGTCGAGCAACGACCGTTCCTGGG
>JALUUZ010000056.1 GCA_027021095.1 Gammaproteobacteria bacterium | reverse complement strand
TCGCTCTGTCGGCGTGCTCGACATAGTGTCGACTATGCCTGCGCGCTCCTCGGTCGCGAAAGCCACCCAGGCCGCACCCTTGCACCGTCTCGCGACGAATGGTGGTGAGAAAGGCGAGCTAGTGCTTGTGAGCTATTTATCGGCGGGGGGTATCCAGGGTAGACTCTGAGGATATTCGCAAAAGTCCCGTCATGGCAGTGGATTACCTGCTTCATGGGAAAGTGCGTTGGTTTGCTCGCGCCTGTTGACAGTCGAGCCTTTGTTCACCGTTCTGGAGCCGGCGCAGACAGAGGGCTATAATGAAAACCCGACGTCGTGGTGTGCACGGAATTTGCGTGTCGACAACAGCAGGGAATCCGAGCGCAGGGGATCCGAGCAGGGTACGGCAAAGTGCGTCTGAACTCCCGGCGGAACATGACCTCGACAGACCGTAGGACGGATAGTGGTGAAGAATGATTAAAGCGATTTTTGGTTTTGTGTTGAGACGCCTCTACAGGATTCGGGTGACCGGTCTCGAGCACTACAAGGCTGCCGGGGAGCGGGTCTTGATCGTTGCCAACCATGTCTCGTTGATCGATGCCTTGATCCTGGCAGTCTGCCTGCCTGACAAATTGACGTTTGCCGTCAATACGTATGTGGCGAGAGGTTGGCTGGTGCGCCTCGTCTCACCCTGGGTGACGCTGTTTCCGATGGACCCGACCAATCCGCTGTCATCCAAATCATTGATCCGCTATCTGCAGCAGGACAACCGCGCGGTGATCTTTCCGGAGGGCAGGATTACCGTGACAGGTTCATTGATGAAGATCTACGACGGTACCGGTTTCGTGGCCGACAAGTCCGGTGCCAAGGTACTGCCAGTGCGCATCGACGGTGTGCAGTATACTCCTTTTTCACGCCTGCGGGGGCGTTTGAAGACCCGCTGGTTTCCACGCATCACCGTGACCCTGTTGCCGCCGAGAACATTGACCACGGACGATTCATTGCAGGGCCGCCAGCGTCGCCAGCAGGCAGGCAAGGCGCTTTCACGGTTGATGGGTGAGATGATGTTTGAAACCAGCAACCGCGACAGAACACTGTACAGCGCGATACTCGACGCAATGGACACACACGGCAGAAAGCACAGAATTCTGGAGGATATACAACGCAGGCCGGTAAGCTACGGTCGTGCGATCGTCGGCTCGTTCGCACTGGGCAGGCTGCTGGAGAAGAGAACCTGGGCGCAGGAAAACGTCGGCGTACTGTTGCCGAACATGAATTCCACGGCCATCACTTTCCTGGCGTTGCAGCTGCATGGACGCGTGCCGGCGATGCTCAATTATACCGTCGGCGCGAGCGGCCTGCTGTCGGCCTGTGATGCTGCGTGCATCAATATGGTGATCAGTTCCAGACGTTTCGTTCGTGTCGGCAAGCTCGAGGAATTGATCGATTCTTTGGCGCAACGAGTCAAGATCGTATACCTCGAGGATATCGCAGCACAGATAGGCCCGGGCGCGAAACTGCTGGCGCTGTTGCAGTCCTGGTTTCCACGTTATTTCTACCGCCATTACAGCGATGGAGCCGAACCATCCGATCCGGCGGTCGTGCTGTTTACCTCCGGTTCAGAAGGTAAGCCGAAAGGCGTGGTGCTGTCACACAAGAACCTGATGTCGAACCGTGAACAATTGGCCGCAAGAGTGGATTTTACCCCGCAGGACATCATTTTCAATGCCCTGCCTATGTTCCATTCGTTTGGCCTGACCGCCGGCACCCTGTTACCGTTGTTGTCGGGCATGAAGACTTTTTTGTATCCCTCACCGCTGCACTACCGGATCGTGCCGGAACTGTGTTACGACACCAACGCGACGGTGATGTTCGGCACCAATACCTTTCTCGCCGGCTATGCGCGCTACGCGCATCCGTATGATTTTTACAGTATTCGCTATGTGTTCGCCGGTGCGGAAAAACTGCAGGAAGAAAACCGCAGGGTCTGGAGTGAAAAATTTGGTGTGCGTATTTTCGAAGGCTATGGTGCGACCGAGACCAGCCCGGTGTTGGCAGCCAATACACCGATGGAGAACCGCCCAGGGACAGTAGGCTGTTTCCTGCCCAAGATCGAATACCGGCTCAAGCCGGTGCCGGGCATTACGCACGGTGGGCAGCTGCTCGTACGCGGACCGAATGTCATGCTTGGCTACTATCTGCCGGACAATCCGGGACAACTGGTGCCGCCGGTAACGGATGACGGCGAGGCAGGCTGGTACGATACCGGCGATATCGTCGAAGTCGATGCGGATGGCTTTGTGACGATCAAGGGCAGGGTCAAGCGTTTCGCAAAGATCGGTGGTGAAATGGTTTCGTTGACGCTGGTCGAGGAACTGGCCCAGCATGCCTGGCCGGAGGTCAGGCATGCGGCAGTCAGTGTCCCGGACGCGCAACGTGGCGAGACGATCGTCTTGGTGACCGAGCAGAGCGACGCGGAGCGCGCGGTGTTGCAGCAGGCCGCGAAGACGCTTGGTGTCGGCGAGATCAATGTGCCGCGAACGCTGCTGGTGGTCGGGCAGCTGCCGTTGCTTGGAACAGGTAAGACCGATTACCCGGCGATACAGAAGCTGGTCTCCCGGGAGCTTGAACTGGTTTATTGATATCGCTCTTTGGCCGCCCGTGCCGATTCTGCTTCCTGCGGCGAATAGGCGGCACCGGACCACAGCATTTCATACGCAATTTCCTCGTTGCCGTTTTCGCAAAGTTCCAGAACCTGTTCAAACAGGGGTTGAAACGTCTCGCTGCGGTGTGATTTTTCGTGGTCTTCGAAGCTGGCCCAGAAGGTAACGACCAGTGCTTCACGCCCCTTGAGTTCGGATTCGACGGCTTGGCCTACTGTGCTGCCTTCGTTGGAGATCATGCCGCTGTTGAGGCATACGAAGCCGCCGAAAAAGCCAGTGGTGGAGTGGTAGGTCTTGACGTTTTCACACAGCATTGCGACCCTTTCCTGTAAATCGTCGACGGTGTAGTCCGGTTTCAGAATCACGCGGTTCACTGTCACGACACCGTTGTAGGGAAAGTTGGGGATCAATCCTGGCATGGTTTTCTCCTGCAATAAGACTGTTTGATTCTGGTTCAAGCATGGGGGCTGACAGCGCATAAGTCAAGCGTGCCATGGTACGCCCATCTTGTGCTCCGGCGCCGGAAATCGCGTTTGATTGGCGTATAATGGTAAACAGACTGTCAGCCACGGCAAGAATTGGTTATTATCTGCAGGCAGGTATCGAGGGGAACTCTGATGGGTAGCGACACAGCAGCAGCACGCTATGCAATGAACCTGGGGCTGCCGGTAACGGGCTGCAGACTGCGGGTCAGCAGGCGGGCACGGCATGGGCATATCCGGGTGATCGACCAGGGAATCATCGAGTTGGTGATTCCGGACGGTTGGAACTTTGCGGTCGTCGAGCAGATGATCGCTGAAAACCGTCAGTGGCTGCAGCAGCAGTTGACGCTGGCCGAGCAGCGCCGGCGTGAGAATCCGCAGCGCTTCCAGCCGCTGCCTGAACGCATCGATTTCAGGGCGGTCGACGAATGCTGGCAGGTGCACTATGTCGATGACGCCGGGCGGGCCAGGCTGGAGGCCGACCATACTGCCGTCGAGAAGCAGATTGTCGTCTATGCTGCGTCACAACCATTGCGGCAGAAACTGCTGCGGACCTGGTTTGCCAGGAAGGCGGCCTATCACCTGAAACCCTGGCTGGCGAGGATCAGTACCGGCACAGGGCTTGGATACAATCGTGTTTTTCTGCGCACCCAGAAAACCCGCTGGGGAAGCTGTTCACATAGGCAGAATATCAGTCTGAACCGCTGTCTGCTGTTCCTGGCGCCGGAGCTGGTGGACTACCTGCTGGTGCACGAGCTGTGTCATACGCTGCATCCGAATCATTCCCAGGCATTCTGGGAAGCTGTCGGATCTTTTATCCCTGACTACAAGGGACTGGACCGGCGTTTGAACGAGGCCAACCAGCTGGTGCCCTTGTGGGTTTTCGCATGAATCTGTCGTGGTGTTGGTGCGTATAACGCACCCTACTTTGGGGTGTGATATTTTCTTGGTGTAAATCCTTTGGTGTGCTTCGCACACCGTCACGGGGCTGCACGCTCCCCGGTCGCGAAAGCCAGCCAGGCCGCACCCTTGCG
>JALUUZ010000055.1 GCA_027021095.1 Gammaproteobacteria bacterium | reverse complement strand
CACCGCGCGTGTGATGGGAGTCAAGTTTGCGTTGTCTTCCGTTGCCCCTTTGTTCTATGTCGTCGTGATCGGTGTCAGCAGCCTGACCCTGAATCCTTTTTTGTGCCTGCTGACCGGCGGCTTTGCGGCCGGGCAGTTTCTTGGTATGTACGGCCTGTGGCTGCACCAGGAAATCGACTATTCCATCGGCCAGGAATTCGTCCGCGAGCAGTCACTGTTCGGCTGGCCGTCGGTGATTCTGCGTGCGGTGATCTTCCTGATCATGGGAATTGCCGCGATGTTTATGGCGCGCAAGGCCCGGTCGTTGCTCGAAACAGTTGTCGTGCAGGTGCGCTACGAGGAGCAGCTCAATTTCGTCAACCAGGATATCAAGCAGGCGGCGGAGATCCAGGAAAAACTGATTCCGGCCGACAAGCCGGAGTTCAGCGGGCTCGATATTGAGAGTTATTACCAGCCTTCGCGTATGGTCGGTGGAGATTATTTTGATTTTATTCGGCGTACGCCGGATGATTTCCTGATCGTGATCGCCGATGTCTCCGGTAAGGGGTTTTCCGCAGCGATGCTGATGTCGAATATCCAGGCGATGGTACAGGTGCTTGCACAGCAGGAGATGAGCCTGGAAGAGTTGATGACAGTGTTGAACCAGGCAGTCTGCAAGACCAGCGCCCGCGGCAGGTTTGTTTCACTGGTCTGCATGCAGTTCAATCCAGGCCGGCGACAGCTGCGCTATATCAACTGCGGCCACAACGCACCGGTGCTGTTTCACCGGGATGGCAGCTGGCAACAGCTGGAAGCAGGCGCCACGATACTCGGTGTCGATGTGGATGCCGCTTATACCGTCCGCGAGACCAGGTTTACCAGCGGGGACCTGGTCTTCGCCTATACCGATGGCCTGTCGGAACTGCGGAACGCAGACAAGACGGTGTTCGATGAACGCTGTATCGTCGATGTGCTCAAGCAGGTTTATACACAACCTGCCGCCGAGATCAAGGAAGTGATGCTGCGCAGGATCAAGCAGCACCTCGGGACCGAACAGGCCGGAGACGATCTGAGTTTCTTGTGTGTCAAGGCAAAGTAGGGTGCGTTGTACGCACCAACACCAAGGTAAATCAAATCGTATCACGCAGTCATCCTTTTACACGTGATTCTTCCATGTCACACCCTTGCTCCGTCTCGCTACGAACGGTGGTCAGCAAGCCGGGTGAGGTAAGCGGCCGGTACATGCGCCGTCAGCCAGACCCCGTTGTCAGACAGGAAAAACACAAAGCCCTGTTCGTACATAAGCTGTGCTTTGACGGTCAGGATTACGGGTTTTCCATAGCGCTGTCCGACCCGGATCGCGGTTTCGATGTCCTGCGACAAATGGACATGATGGCGCTGTTGCCGTTTAAGCCCCTTCTGTAAGATGTCGTCAAGAAAACGGGTCGCGGTGCCGTGATATAAAAACACCGGCGGTTCGGCCGGTGCCAGTTGCAAGTTCACGTCGATCGAATGCCCCTGGCTGGCACGGATCCTTTGTCCGTCTTGCGAAATGACAAACCGCTTTTTGTCATTGGTCGCCACGACCTTCTGAATGAGCGAACGATCGAGTGTCTTGAATTTACCGGCCTCGCGGGCTTTTTGCAGAAGTATATCGATATCCGCCCATCCCCACGCATCCAGGGTAAGCCCAATTGCTTCGGGCTTGTGACGCAAAACGTAGCTTAGAAATTTACTGATCTTTATGTGTACAGAAGAGGCCATGACCCCACCCTTCGAGACATCGGCAGATCTTAACACAACCAATAAAGGGACACACAAAAATCGGCTGTTCAATTATCCAAGGCCAAGGCGGGAAATCCCAGTTTGTCAGGTCAGGCGGTGCCCGTTTCAGGACCAGCTGTATGACTGGCTTCACAGAAGTGGAATGGAATGTTTGTGTGTTCACGTCATTCCTTGGTCCCCGCCGTACTCGAGCCGGGAATATAGCGCAATCCCCACTCGACGATTTCGTGTAATGCGTCACCCAGTGCCTGGCCTTTGGGAGTCAGGTGGTAGCTGTAGCGTGGGGGATGTGCCTGGTAGCGGCGTTTTTTTAACAAGCCATGCTGCTCCAGCCGCCGCAGGCGATCGGCCAGGATGTTGGTCGGGATTTTTTCAGGGGAGGACTGCAGTTCAGTGTAGGTTTGTTTGCCGAGCACCAGGTCACGGACTACGAGCAGGGTCCACTTGTCACCGACGATATCCAGTGCACGAGCAATGGGGCAGGGTGAACGCCAGGCCGGTTTTTGCTTATTATGAGTAAGTTTTTGATTCTTCATAGAGAAATTCTAGCATACTGGTTATCACTTGCAATTTGCAAGTGATATGGTAGGCTATAGTTACTTTTAAATTGCAAGTTACTGAGGCGATTGCCAGGAGGTTTGCGATGACTGCAAGTACTGTTAGTTCCCCTGCCTTGTCACGTCGTGCGCATCGACGTACTGCCGTATTGTTACTGGGCTGGTTCAGCTTGGTTACTATGCTGGCTTTGAATGGTTTTTTTGTTCCCGTCGACAGCGGTCCGCCACTGAACCTGTTGCTGTCCGGCGCCCTGGTGCTCGGCCTGTTTGCCATTGCTTGGTTCCTATCGCCGACTTTTCGTGTCTATGTGCTTGATCTCGATCTGCGCCTGTTGGTCCTCGTCCACAGCCTGCGGATGCTGGGCTTGGGATTTGTGATGCTCTACCTGGTCGGGCAGCTGCCGATGTCGTTTGCGCTGCTGGCCGGGATCGGTGATGCACTGACTGCACTGGGCGCGGTGCTGCTGGTATGGCTGGCGATACGCGGGAATGGAGAGATGGACCGTCAGTGGCTCATGCGTTGGAATAGTTTCGGTCTGCTGGATTTTATCGTCGCTTTGAGTGTCGGTGTGCTGACCCGTAAAGGGGCGTTACTGGCACCGGCTGACGGGCTGAACAGTGACATCATGCTCCAGTTTCCGCTGGTGATCATCCCGGCGTTTCTGGTACAGCTGCTGACACTGACCCATGTCATCATCTATCTGCAATTACGGCGGAATACAGACAGCGGCGACCGCTGATGACAGGACGCCGCGCTGCGCTGTGACCTGGTTCAGTCGGGGTTCGCTGGATCCCATACCCCGAAAGCCTCCGGAGTGGTGGTCTGTTCCGGCGCGCAGTTCTGTTCGAGGACGTGGTCTGCGAACTGAAACAACTGTTGCAGGATATCGCGTTTCTGCGCGATTTCTCCGGGGAAGTTGGCGGACAGAAAGCCCAGAATCGCTGCCAGGTATTGGGCCGCAACCCCAAAGTCTTCATTCCTGCTGTCATGTTTCTGTAAGGTGCTGCGAATGTCCTCAAGCAACGTATCGGTCAGTTGGATTGTACTCATTGATGTACCTGTAAGCCTTATATGGTTAAAAAGAGGGCAGTATACAGGACCAGGCCGATTTTGTTTAGTGAAACGCTAAGGTACTCGCAAAGTCGGTACGGGAGTTCGGAATTCGGCAGAATTCGGGACATCCATAAAACACTTCAGCCCCACATCTCCAATATATATACTTATTAGTCAATATATTGAGTATAAAAGTTAATGTAAATTATCTGACAGGCTCATAGTTCACTGCTGAATATTCAAGCGACTATTTTGACGGTTTCCGGGTTGAATTTTGTTGTGTGTCCCGGATTGTGCTGCATGTTGGATTACATGAGTGTCCCGTATTACATTGGGGAGTGTCCCGTATTACAGGTGAAATGGAAATGAAGGTCGAGATCCTCAAGTGTGTGACTAAGTATTCGGGTTTTTTTACTGTCGATGAGTACCTGCTGCGGCATGAGCTGTTTGAGGGGGGGATGGGTCCGCCGGTCAAGCGGGAGTTGATCGAAAAGGGCGATGCGGCGGCGGTGTTGTTGTATGACCCGCGCCGGCGCCAGGTGGTGCTGACTGAGCAGTTCCGGATCGGTGCGTTCAAATGGCAGTGCCGGCAGCCGGGCGGTGTCGGTGAGGTTGTGCCTGACCCGTCGGCCCGGTCCGCTGCGCAGCCGGTCCCGGGGGCCTGGCTGGTCGAATTGGTGGCAGGTTTTATCGAACCGGGTGAAAGCAGCACCGAGGTCATTCACCGTGAGGCAATGGAGGAGGCCGGTTGCACGGTGGACGAACTGCTGCCGATTGCGCGTTATTATGTCAGTCCCGGCAGCACATCGGAAACCATCAGCCTGTACTGCGGACGGGTCGACGCCGGGGCGGCCGGCGGTATCTTCGGCCTGGCGCACGAAGGCGAAAACATCCGTCTGCTGGTGTTGGATGTCGACACGGCCTGGGACTGGCTGGCGCAGGGCAGGATCGACAGTGCGACCCCGTATATCGCGCTGCAGTGGCTGCAGCAGCATGAGCAGGCACTGCAGCAGCGTTGGGGTTGAACGGCAGTCAGCCGCCGTGTTGTGCAGCGGCCAGTGTGACACGCTGCAGGTAAGCCTTGCGCGCGATATCGATGTCCTGCAGAAAATATTCGAGTTCATCCATGTGCAGGGCCTGGGGGCCGTCGACCAGCGCTTTGTCCGGAGCCGGGTGAAAATCCGCCAGCACCATGTTGGCGCCGGCGATGATCCCCTGTGCCGTTACGTGCAGGATATCGAGAATGCGGTCCGGTGCATGGGCGCGGCTGCCGACCGAGTGTGATGGGTCGATACAGACCGGCATCCGGGTCAGGCGCTTGATGACCGGCACGTGCGAAAAGTCGACGAAGTTACGGTGTGGATCGCCCATGTTGGTCTTCATGCCGCGCAGCCCGAAGATCACATGACTGTTGCCTTCACTGGCCAGGTACTCGGCGGCATTGAGTGATTCCTCGAGCGTGATGCCAAAGCCGCGTTTGAGCAGCACAGGGTGCTCCACCTGGCGCCCGACGTATTTCAACAACTCGAAGTTCTGGGTGTTGCGGGTACCGATCTGCAGCATGACGCCGGTTGGATGGCCGCTTTGTTCCAGCGCTTGGCCGATGGCGTCGAGGTGCGACTCATGCGTGACCTCCATTGCAATCACGCGGATCCCGTGTTTGCCGGCCAGTTCGAACACCCAGGGCAGGCACTTGGCGCCATGGCCCTGAAATGAATAGGGGCTGGTGCGTGGCTTGAACGCCCCCATGCGGGTGCACTGCTGCCCGAGCCGGTTCAGTGCCTGCACCATGATTTCGACATGCTCCGGGGTGTCGACCGCACACAGGCCGGCGAACACATGCAGGGTGTCCTGGCTGAAGCGTATGCCGTTGTATTCGAAGTCGATCGAACGCTCATCGTCCTGGTGACGGCCGAGAATCCGGTATTCCTCCGAAATGCGTACCACGCGCTCGACACAGGGCAGCTGCTGCATTTCATCGGGGTCCAGCGCCTGGGTGTTGCCGATCAGGTAGATCTCGGTCAGGGTCTGTTCCGCTCCATGCACCTGGTGGATACGCGTGTCGATGTTGGGCAGACCGGCCAGTTGCGCCTGCAACTGCCGGCATTCGTCACTGTTGGTGTCGGTGTTGGGTTTGAGTATCAGTATCATCGTTGATTCACCTGCAACGGCTGGTCATCACTTGGGCTGCTCGGCTGTGCGAAGCAACAGGCCCTGGTACGCATCGATGCGGCGGTCGCGCAGAAAAGGCCAGGTGGTACGGGTCTGCGGTATGGTTGCCAGGTCGAGGTCACAGACCAGCAGGCATTCGTCGTCGGCCGGTGCCTGTGCCAGCAGGCTGCCGAAACTGTCCGTGACAAAACTGTTACCCCAGAAGCGGATACTGCGGCCGGGCGCGGGCTGCTCGGTACCGGTGCGGTTGCAGCACAGTACCGGCAGCGCATTGGCGATCGCGTGGCTGCGCTGGATAGTCACCCAGGCGTCGAGCTGGCGCTGCTGCTCGGCCGGCGGGTCCTGCGGTTCCCAACCGATCGCGGTGGGGTAGATCAGCAGTTCGGCGCCGGCCAGCGCCATCAGCCGCGCGGCTTCCGGGAACCATTGATCCCAGCAGACCAGGACGCCGAGCCTGCCGATCGAGGTCTTGACAGGCGCGAACCCGCTGTCGCCCGGTGTGAAATAATATTTTTCCTGGTAGCCCGGATCGTCCGGAATATGCATCTTGCGGTAGGTGCCGGCAAGCCGGCCGTCGCTGTCGACGACCACTGCGGTGTTGTAGTACAGGCCGGGCATGGCCTGCTCGAACACCGAGCCGACGAGGACCAATTCATTGGCGGCAGCCAGTTCACCCAGAAATTCCGTGGCCGGTCCCGGTATGGGTTCGGCCAAGGCAAAGCAGGCTGGATCCTGGTGCTGGCAGAAGTAGAGGTGGTTGTGCAGTTCCTGCAATACCAGCAACGTACAGTCCTGGGCCGCGGCCCGGGCCGCGGCTTGTTGCAGCTTGTCGCGGGCCGTTGCCGGGTCACTGGTGCCGGTGTGCTGGGCCAGTGCGGCTTTAACCCGCATTGCTCACCAGCCTCCTGCGGCGACAACCCTTTGGCACGCCCTGGCCGGCCTTCGCCCCGGTCGGCGGGCCGGCGTGTCTACGTATCTTGTCAGTCATGGTCTCTAACATAAGTCAGTCGGCATGGACTTGCAAGCTCGCACAATGTATGCCGCCGCGTTGTTGAATCAACGTGCGGCAGTCGAACCCGGTGACTTGGCGCTGCGGAAAGCAGTGTTGCAGTATCTCCAGCGCAGCCTGATCCTGCGCAGCCGAAAAAGTCGGTACGATGACCTGGTGGTTGGTGATCAGGAAATTGGCATACGAGGCCGGCAACAGGTGGCCTTCGGCGTCATACTGGTCGGCTGGCAACGGCAGCTCGATCAGTCGCAGGGCGGGACGACTGCGCTCACGCAGTGCCTGCAATTGGTGTTTCAGGCGCTTGAGTGCCTGGAAATTGGGGTGCGAGGCCTGTGTGCAGCCGGTGTAGACGAGCGTGTCGGTACTGCAAAAGCGCGCGAGGTTGTCGATATGTCCGTGGGTGTCGTCACCGGCAAGCTGTACCTGTTCGATCCATGCGATCTGCTCGATGTGCAGCAGCTGTTTCAGTGTCCGTTCCACGGTGGTGAAACTGGTATCTCGCAGTGCCGGGTTGTGCGTCAGGCAGTCCTTGTTGCACAGCAGCAGGCCAGCGCCGTTGGACTCGAGGTTGCCGCCTTCGAAGACCAGGTCACTTTGCATACAGGCGGCCGGTTTGTGCGCGAGCTTTGCGTACAGCCGGGCCGTCAGTGTGCGGTCGAGTGCATACGGATAGTCTTGCCCCCAGGCGTTGAACGCGAAATCGACCCAGGCGATACGTCTGTGCGTGGCGCCGCTGGCGGGTGGCAGTGCGACACTGATCGGGCCGTAGTCCCTGATCCAGGTGTCGTTGGTTGGCAGGAGGTGGAAGCGGATCCGGTCTGTCGCCACGGCATGGGCGTTGAGGTAGTGCGCGACATGTGCCTGGTGCTGCGCATCGTGACACAGCACCCACAGGTCTTCGGTCCTGCTGAGCAGTGCCGTAAGCTGCAGGTAGCTGTGTTCGATCTGTGGCAGCAACGGCCGCCAATCGCTGGCCGGGTGCGGCCAGGTCAGCAGGATCGCGGATTGTGGTTCCCATTCGGCTAGCATGCGGGCTGGACTGCAAGGGCCTGTGGTCGATGTCGTGTTGCCTGCCTACAGCATAGTACAGTGGGCGGTCATGTGTTCGTATGCTGCTTGGTGCCGGGTAGCGGCGAAGACGGGAAAAACTCTTCCGGGTCGATGCCGGCGACATAGTCGGCGGGCAGGTTTAAGAACAGCGCGTACTCAGTAATCAGGTGATGTTTGCGCTGGAAGGCCGGCAGTTTCCAGCGCTGGCTGATGGTGCTGGTGGAAAAGAACAGCAGTACGGCCAGTTCGTCGACCGAAAGCTGGGAGCGCAGTATCTGCGCATACTCGTGTTTTTCGCGGCGGGTCAGGAAGTCCTGGGTATCGATATATTCCAGGGTGTTGAACAGGTGCCGCAGGTAGATCTCAAGGTGTTTGTTCTCCGGCTGGGCGGAGAATTTTTTGTAAAAGCTGATCGCCTGCTGACAGGCTTCGGGCCGGTCGCGGAAGCGATCCAGTACGGCGGTGGCAAAGTGCTGAAACTCGGCGCCGGTACCATAGTAGATCAGGTGCCAGAACAGGTCGATATATTCCTGCTTGCTGAACAGCGGTGCCGGTTCGTTGACGATGATTGCCTCGGGTGCCGACTCATCCGGGTAGAGCTTGCCGATGCTCTCGGGTGCACGTTCGGTGTCATAGTTGACATCGGTATAGAAAGTACGCGCGACCGGTTGGCCGCCGAATTCTTCCTTGTAGTATTTACTGCCGGGCTTGATAAACAGGTCGATGACGAACGGTTCGCCGTAGCCTGGCAGGGTTGCACGGCTGGTGGTGTAGACATTGTAGTTGTACAGGCTGGTCCGGGTAGCCGGTGCGTCCGCGTCGGTGCCCTCGGGAAAAGTATAGTAGTACTCGTACTCGAGGTTCAGCACCTCGAGCTTGTAGTGGCGGATTGCGACATTGTAGGTGCGCAGCAGCGACGAAAAATACTGGCGGCCGGACAGCGCCGGGTTGAGTTCATTGTCACGGTAGAGCTGTATTTCGTCAATATTGCGGTTATGGATCTTGATCAACTCGTAAAAACGGGTCTCGAACTGCTGGTGCTGGAACACACGGTGCTGGCGGATCAGGGTCTCGAACAGCAGGAACACACCGGCGAGCGAAAACATACCACCGACGAAACTGCCGATAAAGCTGGAATAATGTTCGGTCTTGGCTGGATCGATCCCGCTGTGCTGGATGACCAGTCCGGGATCAACGAGGTAGAGTGTCAGCAGTACCAGCCCGGCAAAGGCCAGTACCAGTGCCAACCAGTACCTCCACGAGGTGATCATTATAGCGACTGCCCTGTAGTGTTATCGTCAGCCTGCGCGGCGGTGTGTCGCCGAACGGACAGGCATAAAAAGAATACCCATTATAGGGAATTCCAGGCGCCGCCGCAAGCAGGCAGGCCGGCGGTTTATTTTCTGCGGCTGACCGTATCGATCACGAAATCGGCGTCGAACACGACCATGTAGTCGTCATAGATCCAGCGGCTGATCGGCCGGTGGTGTTTGCGCTTGGGATTGGCGCCGACCGGCTTGAGTTCTTTGACCGGGCGGCCGAATTTTCTGACTACTTCGCGTTTGCTCATGCCGCGGCTGGGACGCTTGAGCTTGGCTGAGTGCAGTGCGCCGGAAGTGTGCGCGACGGACTTGATGTCCAGGGTATCGGCAGCCGCGCTGCCAGCGCCAAGCAGAGCTGTAGTGATAACCAGCAGAAGACACAAGGGGCGGATTTTCATGATTGCCATTCTCCAGGGAATAAAAAACCAGGTTCTATCCTGTTGTATCGGCCGCGGCGCGAATAATTGAGAGCGTGATACAGTAATAACATCAATTTATCAGGGGCTGGCGCCGGGACTGACCGGAATAGAGAAAATAAGGAAATTTGCATTGATTTATGGTTTAATGCCAGCCTATGTTTAAATCGGTACCGCTATTTGTCGGCCTGCGCTATGTGCGCGCAAAGCGCCGAAACCATTTTATCTCTTTTATTTCGATGATTTCGATGATCGGCATCGGCCTTGGGGTGTTGATCCTGATCGTCGTGCTGTCGGTGATGAACGGCTTTCAGCAGGAGATCAAAAAACGCCTGCTTGGCATGGAGGCGCACCTGACCGTGTCGGCGTTCGGCGGCGACTGGAGGCAGGCGATCAAAAAGCTCAAACAGATCCCGGAGGTGACAGGCGCCGCGCCGGTGATCGAGGGCTTCGGCCTGGCCAACCGCGGGCGCCACAGCCGGGGCGTACAGATACGCGGCATCGATCCAAAGCAGATCGGCCAGGTGTCCGGCATCGCCGAGCACATGATCTGCGGCAGCCTCGATGCGCTGGATAAAACCCGCTTCGGCGTGGTGCTCGGTTACGAGGTGGCAACGGGTCTGACCAGCAACTACCAGCGGCATTTTATCCGCAGTATCAAGCGCCGTTTCGACCACCGCAAGAAAAAAACCGGCAACGGCCGCGGCAAGGTGCAGTCGTGTGGTGATTTCAACGTGCTGCTGATCGTGCCGGAGTTCCGTACCACGATTGCCGGTTCACTGCCACGTTACAAGCGTTTCAAGGTGGTGGGCATCTTCAATATCAACATGACGCAGTATGACAGCAACATGGTGCTGATCAATATCAAGGACGCGGCCAAGCTCTACCGTGGCAAGAACAAGTTGGTCAATGTCCAGGTCAGGCTGGATGACATGTTCAAGGCGCATGCGCTGCGCAGCCGGATCATCCGGGTCTTGAATACCCCGCATGTCTACAACTGGGAGCGTCTGCACCAGAACCTGTTTTCGGCAATGCGTTTTGAAAAGCGGATGATGTCGTTTTTGCTGTCGCTGATCATCGTCGTCGCCGCGATCAATATCATCTCCACGCTGGTCATGGTGGTGACCGACAAGAAAACCGATATCGCGATCCTGCGCACCCTCGGTGCCGCGCCGGCCACGATCAAGAATATTTTTATCGTTCAGGGGCTGGTGGTCGGAGTGATCGGCACCCTGTTCGGTCTCGGTCTCGGCCTGCTGATCGCCTACAATGTCGAATCGATCATTGCCTGGTTTGAAAACCTGGTCGGCGCGGAAGTGCTGTCACCGGACGTCTATTACATTACCAAGATCGTCGGCGTGATTCAGTGGTGGCAGGTCGCCGTGATCAGTGCCGGTGCTGTTTTTATTTCGCTGCTGGCCACCCTGTACCCGGCCTATTCGGCAGCCCGCACGCAACCGGCCGAGGCATTGCGTTATGAATGATCTCAGCGCGTTGTACAAGCTGGCAGCCTACGACGCACAGCGCCGTGCTCAGGGTGACTGTGTGCTGGAATGCGTCGGGCTTGGCAAGACTTTTTCGGACGGTTACCTGGAAGTCGAGGTACTCAAAGGGATCGACTTCAGGGTCCGGGCCGGTGAGCGGGTCGCCATCGTCGGTGCTTCCGGGTCGGGTAAGAGCACGCTGCTGCACTTGCTGGGCGGCCTGGATCATCCGAGCGCGGGGCAGATCTATGTCGCCGGCTTCGATCTCGGCCGGTTGAATGAACTGCAGCGCGGCATCGTGCGCAATCACAGCCTTGGGTTCGTCTACCAGTATCATCACCTGATGCCGGAGTTTACCGCGCTGGAAAACGTCGCGATGCCGTTGCTGATCCGCGGCCTGCAGCCGGAACAGGCCTGTCAGCGTGCCAGTGAAATCCTGCACAAGGTCGGTCTCGGTCACCGGGAAAGACACAAGCCCGGTGAGATGTCAGGCGGCGAACGGCAGCGCGCGGCGGTCGCACGCGCGCTGGTCACCAACCCCGACTGCCTGCTGGCCGATGAGCCGACCGGAAACCTCGATCGTGCTACCGCAGAAAAGGTCTACCAGATGATGCTGGACCTGAATGCAGACTACAACACCAGCTTTGTGATCGTCACGCACGATGAGCACCTCGCGCAGCGGATGGAGACGGTCTACACACTTGAAGACGGTGTGCTGACGCTTCGGCGGTAATCAGGGCAGGCCGCCAGCGGGTCAGGTGTGTTTGTCTTTGCGCGCCTGTTTGCGCCGTTTCCACTCGCGTACCAGGTGCCAGCGCCAGAACAGCCGGATACCAAGAAACCCCAATGCCGAGCTGAACAGCCCGGCGACCAGGCAGCCAAGCAGAAATGGCTGCCAGATATAGGCCAGCGTGGTCGACAGCCACTCCCAACTGATCTGAAACTCGATGTCCATCGTCGGCTTGTTCAACAGCCAGGCGCCCAGCCGGTAGGTGCCGTAGAACATCGGCGGCATGGTCAGCGGGTTGGTGATCCACACCAGTACCACCGAGATCGGCAGGTTGACCCGGGTCGGGATCGCGACCGCGGCAGACAGCACCATTTGAAACGGTACTGGCACAAACGCGAAAAACAGGCCGATCGCAAACGCACCGCTGACAGACCGGCGGTTCAAATGCCACAGGTTCGGGTCATGTAACAATCGGCCGAATATTCTCAGGTATTTGTGGTCACGAATTGTGTCGTGATCCGGCATGAATCTCTTGATAAATTTCTTTGCCATTAAAACGTGTTCGTCAGCGGTTGTTGCATCCCGTCCGGTCAGCCTGTGAGTCGGCCCAGCCTGTTTTGATCACAGTGAGTGATCCCAAACGACTGTCGTTGCCTGCTAAGCCGGTGTCCGGATATTATACATAGTTCACTGAATTAAATCGTGCCCATTTTGTCACTCGCCTTTCTGGCAGGGGTATTGCTCCTGCTGCAATGTGCACGGCTCCCTTCTGTTTACTGGAGCTTTGCTGCGGTGGCGATGCTGCCGGCACTGCCGTTTATCAAGGCATTTTTTGTGCCTGTTTACCGGGTCGGCTTGTTCGTGGCTGCGGGCTTCTGTTGGACGCTGTGGCTGGCCTGGTGGTATGTCGGCACCGGGCTGCCGGCCCGTTACCAGGCAGACCGCGTGGAACTGGTCGGCGTGATCGATCAGATTCCGTACCGCAACAAGGCGCTGGCGCGGTTCGGCTTCCAGGTGCAGTCACCGTTTCGCGGGCGGGTGCGGCTGAGCTGGTATGGCGCGCCGGCAACATTGCAGCCGGGCCAGCGCTGGCGCCTGACGGCCAGGCTCAAACGGCCGAACGGTTATTTCAATCCCGGCGGTTTCGACTATGAAAAGTGGCTGTTCCGGCATCGCTACCTGGCGACGGGCTATGTCTACCGCAACGCTGGCGCGCAATTGCTGCGGCCGGGCGTGCTGCCGCTCGGCACCCGGATTCATCGTTACCGCTACCGGCTCTACCGAAGGCTGTCAGCACGCCTGCAGCGCCTGGGTGTCGCGCGCGAGATTCAGGGTTTCGTGCTGGCACTGAGCCTCGGCGAGCGGCAGCGGATTCAGCGACCGCAATGGCGGGTGCTGGCGGTGACCGGGGTCGGTCATCTGCTGGCGATTTCGGGGCTGCATGTCGGGATCGTAGCGGCCTGGACCTTCTGGCTGGCCTCCCGACTGTGGGGCGCCTGGCCGTCACTCAGCCGCCACCTGGCGGCGCCGAAGGCCGGGGCGGTGGCGGCCTTGTGCCTGAGTTTTTATTACGTGCTGCTTGCCGGCTTCAGTGTGCCGGCGCAGCGTGCGTTCGTGATGTCGGCGTTTTTGCTGGGCGGCATCTTATCGGGCCGGCGTTTGTACCCGGAACGTGTGTTGGCCGGGGCGCTGTTGCTGGTGCTGGTGTTCGACCCGTTCGCTGCGCTGTCAGCGGGGTTCTGGCTGTCGTTCTGGGCTGTGGCGATCATTTTGTTCATCACGGCTTACCGCCGCCGCCAGTCCACAGGGTTGCGCCGCTGGCCGCAGATCCAGTGGTCCTTGTCGCTGGCGGTCGCGCCACTGACTTTGTTCTTTATGCACGGTGCGTCGTTGATCTCGCCGTTGGTCAACCTGGTGGCGATCCCGCTGGTCAGTGTATTCGTCGTACCGGTGCTGCTCGTGGCGTTGCTGAGCGCGACGTTGTTTCCTGTGTTGTCAGACTGGCTGCTGCTGGGAGCCAGCGGTGTGTTTTCATGGCTGTGGCAGGGGTTGACGCTGGCCGCCCAATTCGACTGGGCCTGGTGGCAGTTCAGCCTGCAACAGGTCTGGCGGCTGTTGGCAGCCTGTGTTGCGGTGTTACTGCTGTTGATGCCCAGCGGGGTCGCGGCCAGGGCGCTGGCCTTGGTTTTCCTGTTACCGCTGCTGGTGCCGCCGGCGGCAAACATCAGGCACGGGGAGTTGGTGTTGACCATGCTCGATGTCGGCCAGGGCCTGGCGTTGGTGCTGCGCACCCGGCGTCACACCCTGGTGTATGATACCGGCCCGCGTTTTCGCAGCGGGTTCAATACCGGTGATGCGGTGATCGTGCCGTACCTGCGTGCGATGCATACGCGCAGGCTCGATATGCTCGTGATCAGCCATGCAGACCGCGATCATGTCGGTGGACTCGCGGCGGTCATCGATGCCTACCCGCCGCGGCGCTTACTGTCGGGCGAAGCGCGGAAGGTGAGCGCGCCGGCCGCGGCACCGTGCAGGGCAGGACAGCGCTGGAACTGGGATGGCGTGCGGTTCGAGGTACTGCATCCGCTGCCGGCGACCACCGCTGCCGCCAACGACCGTTCCTGCGTCCTGAAGGTCTCGGCGGGAAAATCCAGTGTGTTGATTCCTGGTGATATCCATCGCGAGGTCGAAGCGTCACTGCTGACGACACTGGGAGCGCGCCTGCGCGCCGACGTGCTGGTCGTGCCGCATCATGGCAGCACCACCTCGTCTTCTGCACGGTTCGTGTCTACGGTGCGTCCAAAGTATGCATTGGTCAGCGCTGGCTACCGTAACCGGTATGGATTTCCTGCACAAAAGGTGGTCGATCGTTACCGGCGTGCCGGCGTGCACCTGTTGCAAACGGCGTCGCTTGGCGCGGTGCAGTTACGCCTGGGCAGCAACGGGGTGCAACTCGATTACCGTGAGCGGGTAAAAAACAGGCGATTCTGGCACAGGCGTTGAAGCCTGATCATTCTATTGAATTATCAGTGGCTTACCGATAAACTAGTGAGCCAGTACAAGGTGGGAGGCAAAGGGCCGCAAACTGGCCGCCAGGCAAGTCATCGATAAAAAACAGAAATTATTCGCCGCGCTGAAGCGCCGGATCTAGTTTCGGGGTTGGTTTCGTATATAATCCTAGAGAGTATGTAAACAGACATTGTACGTTTTTACCGCGTATGACGCGTGGATAATGCACGGCGTACTGAACGTAGAGGGTGGTATCAAGCAGTGTGGGATATTTTTGATAAAGGCGGAATCTTGATGTATTTCATAATCGCCTGCTCGATCATAGCATTGGCGATTATCGGTGAACGGCTCTGGCAGCTGCAGAAGAGCCGGGTCATTCCCCAGCATCTCGTTGCCCAGGTATGGCATTGGGAACGAAAAAATCAACTCGACGGCGAACGTATCAAGGCCATGCGCAAGAGCTCGCCGCTGGGCCGGGTGCTGGCGGCAGGGCTGATCAACCGCAATGCATCACGTGACGTGATGAAAGAAAGCATCGAGGAGACCGGCCGGCATGTGGTGCACGATCTCGAGCGCTACCTGACGACGCTTGGTACGATCGCAGCGATCACGCCGTTGCTTGGTCTGCTCGGTACCGTCGTCGGCATGATGGATGTGTTTCACGAACTGGCGTTGCACCAGGGAGGCAGCGTACGCAACCTGTCGACCGGGATCTCGCAGGCGCTGATCACCACGGCGGCCGGCCTGGTCGTCGCGATTCCCAGCCTGGTGTTCTACCGTTTCTTTCGCGGCCGGGTCGATGAACTGGTGGTCTACATGGAGCAGGAAGCGATCAAGCTGGTGGAAGTCATGCACTCCAAGCAGCTGGCGGCCCAGGAAAAACAGGGCTGAGCGGGGCAGACCGATACGATGAATCTCAAACGACACGAAAAAGACACCCCGGATGTGAATATCACCCCGTTGATCGACGTGGTGTTCCTGCTGCTGATCTTCTTTATGGTCTCGACCACCTTTAAGAAAGAAACCGCAATCGCGGTCGATCTGCCAAAGGCCGCAGCCAAGCCCTTGTCCGACAAGATCGTGACCTCGATGGAGATCATTATTACCCGTAATGGTGAGTACTATATCGATACCAAGAAGAAGGGTCAGAAGGGCAAGACGGTCACCGACAAGCAGAAGGTGCTGAAGACACGGCTCAAGGACCTGATGCGCGCGATCAAGAAGCTGTCAGGCGGCAACAACAAGATGCGTGTGTATATCCGTGCCGATGCCAAGTCACCACACGAGTCCTTTGTCCGGGTCATGGATGCCTTGAGCAAGCTTGGGTTCAAGAAGGTATCGATCGTTGCGGCGCCGCCAGGAAAACGATAACAGCAGATGACCGACCAGCGGCCGGCAAGCGGCGTTCTTCTGTACCGGCGCCTGTTGCGTTACGCGGCCGCCTACTGGCCGGTGTTCCTGGTCGCGGTGGTGGCGATGGCGGTGTACTCGACGACCGACATGTTGATCGCACGGTTTATGGGCGAACTGGTCGAAACGCTGAAGAAGAGCACTTCGGCCACTACCCGGGAGGCGGCGGGGCAGTTCGTCAGTGTGCCGCTGTATTTCGTGCTGCTGTTTCTTGGCCGGGGGGTGTTCGGCTTCCTGTCGACTTACGGCATGTCCTGGATCGGGCGGATGACGATCTACAAGCTGCGCCGCGAGATGTTTGCACACCTGGTGGCGCTGCCTTCACGCTACTATGACCGCCAGACCTCCGGGCAGTTGATCTCCAAGTTTACGTTCAACACCGAACAGGTGGCCCAGGCGGTGACCAGCGCAGTCACGACGTTGATCCGCGACACGCTGACCGCACTGATTCTGCTTGCCTACTTGTTTTACCTGGATGTCAGGTTGACGTTGATCCTGCTGGTGTTCGGGCCGATGATCGTTTTGCTGCTGGGCTACCTGAGCCGGCGTTTCCGGCGTATCAGTCAGCGTATCCAGCATTCGATGGGCGATGTGACGTCGATTCTGCAAGAGGCGATCGAGGGCCAGAAGGTGGTCAAGATCTTTCGTGGCAGAGACAAGGAAGTGGCGCAGTTCGAGAAGGTCAACCGCGCCAACCGTAACCAGAATCTCAAGCTGATGGTGACCACGGCGGCCAGCGTGCCGCTGATCCAGCTGCTGGCGGCCATCCCGGTCTCTTATATCGTCTACCTGTTGATTCAGTCCGACAGCAGTCCCGGTGAGGTGATTGCCTACATGACCGCAATGCTGCTGATCCTGGCGCCATTGAAGCGGCTGACCAGTGTCAATGCGACATTGCAGAAAGGCATCGCCGCGGCCAGCGGGATCTTCGAGGTGCTCGATGAAAAACCGGAAGTCGATACCGGCACGCTGCAGGCACCTGTCTTCAGCGGCCGGGTCGATTACCAGCAGGTGGGTTTTTCCTATCACGGCGGCAGAGACCCTGTGCTGCAGGACATCAGTTTCAGCATCCAGCCCGGCCAGACCGTGGCGATCGTCGGTAAATCAGGCAGTGGCAAGTCCAGCCTGGTCAACCTGCTGCCGCGGTTTTATGATTATACTTCCGGGCGGATCCTGATCGACGGCCACGAGATCACCGACTATACGCTGGACTCATTGCGTGACCGGATCTCGATCGTCAGCCAGCAGGTGACCTTGTTCAATGACACGATCGCCAACAATATCGCCTACGGCCAGCTCGGGGAGGCGACACGGCGGCAGATCGTCGAAGCCGCCGAGGCCGCGCACGTGATGGAGTTCGTACGCGGCTTTCCGCAGGGTCTGGATACCGAGGTGGGCGAGGGCGGCAACCGCCTGTCCGGTGGGCAGCGCCAGCGCGTGGCGATCGCACGCGCAATACTTAAAGACGCGCCGATACTGATTCTCGACGAAGCGACGTCGGCACTGGATGCCGAGTCGAAACAATGGGTGCATGAAGGGATCGAACAGTTGCGCCGTAACCGGACCACGCTGGTGATCGCACACCAGCTGTCGACGATCGAAAGTGCAGACTGTATCCTGGTCCTGGCACAGGGCAGGATCGTCGAGTCCGGCAATCACCGCGAACTGCTGCAGCGCAATGGGATTTATGCAAACTTGTATCACAACAAATTCGATGAGGCCCCGGACCCGGTACAGGATCCCTAGCCCGCATTTCTCACCACCGTTCGTCGCGAGACGGTGCAAGGGTGCGGGATGGATGGCTTTCGCGACCGAGGAGCGCGCAGGCATAGTCGACACTATGTCGAGCA
>JALUUZ010000054.1 GCA_027021095.1 Gammaproteobacteria bacterium | reverse complement strand
TGCAAACACGATACGCCCGTTGTGCAGCGTATAGTGAACCCGGCCCTTGAACTGCCAGCCGTCGAACGGCGTGTTGGTGCCACGGCTGTGCATGCTCGCGGTGTCGAGCTGCCACAGTGCTTCCGGATCGAACAGGCAGAGGTCTGCCGGTGTGCCCGGTGCCAGTGTGCCGGTATCCAGTCCAAGTATCCTGGCCGGTCCCAGGGTCAGGCGCGCGATGGCCTGTGACAGCGGCAGTACGCCTTCTTCCACCAGCTTCAATGTCAGCGGCAGCAGTGTCTCCAGTGCGGAGATGCCAGGCTCGGTATCGCCGAAGGGCATCTGTTTGGCGTCTGGTTCGTGCGGCTGGTGGTCGGAGCAGAGACTGTTGATGATCCCTTTGCTGACGGCATGACGCAGTCCGTCCCTGTCGCGCTGGCTGCGCAGTGGCGGCAGTACGTGGCAGTTGGGGTTGAAGGTGCTGATATCCATCTCGGTCAGAAACAGCTGGTGCGCGGCGGTATCGCAGCTGACCTGGTGACCGTCATACTGACAACGGCCGATCATCTGCGCCGCCCGTGCGGTGGACAGGTGCATAAAGTGCGCACGCACCCCGGTGTCTTCGATCAATGCCAGCGCCCGGGCGACGGCGGCGGTTTCAGCGGCGGCCGGGATTGCCGGCAGCCCCAGGCGGGTGGCGACCGCGCCTTCATGGGCACAGCCCTGGCTCAGCCAGGTGTCGACCGGGGTAAGAAACACAGTCATGTCATGTGTCGACGCGTATTGCAGTGCCTGGCGCAGAACCTGTGTATTGGTCACCGGCCTGATGTTGGCGACGGCGATACAGCCGGCATCTTTCAGCGCGGCCATCTCGCTGAGCTGTGTCCCTTCGAGCTGTTTTGTCAGCGCACCGACCGGCAGTACGGTCGCATAGCCTGCTTCGCGGGCCTGCTGCTGTATCAGCTCGGCGACCGCCGGGGTATCGATGACCGGGTTGGTGTCCGGTGGGTGGCACAGCGTGGTGATGCCGGCGCTTGCCGCGGCCCGGGTCTCCGAGGCGATCGTCGCCTTGTGTTCGGCGCCCGGTTCGCGCATCCGCGCGCACAGGTCGATCAGCCCGGGACAGACGATCAGGCCGCTGGCATCGATTTCCTGCTGTGGGCTAAAGCCGGCCGGTGCTTCGCCGAGTGCCAGGATCCTGCCGCCGTCGACCGCTAGGTCCTTGACCGCTTCGAGCTTGCTGGCCGGGTCCAGCAGCAGGCCGTTTTTGATCAGAATGCGCATCAGCCTGGCTCTTTGATGGTTTGCTGCATGGCCATCGACATCACTGCCATGCGCACGGCGATGCCGTGCGAGACCTGCTGCAGGATGACAGAACGCGGGCCGTCGGCGACCTGGGAGTCGACCTCGATACCGCGGTTGATCGGTCCCGGGTGCATGATGATCACATCGTCGCGGGCAGCGGCGAGTTTTTCCTCGGTCAGGCCGTAGAGCCGGAAGTACTCACCGGCCGAGGGCAGCAGTGCGCCGGCCATGCGTTCGCGCTGCAGGCGCAGCATGATGACCACGTCGGCATTTCTCAACCCGGATTCAAGTTCGTGGTGTACCTGCACGCCGAGCGTGCCGGCTTCCGCCGGCAGCAGTGTTTTCGGGGTGACGATGCGGATTTCACCGGTGCCCAGCATATTGAGTGCGTCGATCTGCGAGCGCGCGACGCGTGAATGCAGGATATCGCCGATGATCGTGACGGTCAGCTTTTCGAACTGCTGTTTGTGGCGGCGGATGGTAAACATGTCGAGCATGGCCTGGGTCGGATGCGCGTGGCAGCCGTCACCGGCATTGATTACGCTGACATGCGGCTGGACGTGTTCGGCGATAAAATGGGCGGCGCCGCTTTGTGCATGGCGCACGATAAACATGTCAGCATGCATGGCTTGCAGGTTACGCAGGGTATCGAGCAGGGTCTCGCCCTTGACCGTTGCGGAAACATTGACGTTGATGTTCAGCACATCGGCAGACAGGCGTTTCGCGGCCAGTTCGAAGGTCGTGCGGGTACGTGTGCTGGCTTCGAAAAACAGGTTGACGATGGTTTTGCCGCGCAGCAGCGGGACTTTTTTCACGGATTGTTCCGGGACGGCGGCGAAGGATTCGGCGGTGTCGAGAATATCGGTCAGCAAATCACGGGACAATCCATCGATGGACAAAAAATGTCGTAGTTTTCCGTTGGCATCTAGTTGTAACGACATACCCGGTTCCAGTGATTTAGCCGCCATTATAGCGAATCCTGGGCGATTCTCCAATGCCGTGTGCGGCCCGTGTGTGCCGGCGACGGTCAGGGGACTTGCTGTATTTCGTAGCGTAACGGCTCGGGTCCGGTCAGTTTGACCTGTTCGTTCTGCTTCAGCAGCAGTTGCTTGCCGGTCACGTTGGCTTCCAGCGGCAGTTCTCTGCCCCCGCGATCGAGCAGTACCGCGAGGAGGATCCGCGCCGGGCGTCCGTAGTCGAAGATTTCGTTCAGCGCTGCCCGCACCGTACGCCCGGTGTACAGCACATCATCGACCAGGATGATGTTACGGTCGTCTAGGTGGCGGGGCAGTACAGAAGGTTTGACCTGCGGGTTGATGCCGATACGCGTGAAGTCGTCACGGTAGAACGAAATATCCAGTGTCGCCAGCGGTTCCTGCAGCGCCAGCAGCTTGTGCAGCCGCTTTGCCACCCAGACTCCGCCGGTATGTATGCCGACCATCAGCGGGTTGTCCAGCTGTTGGCTTGTAATCAATCGTGACAGCTCGGCCGCCATTTTTTCGATCAGTGCATCGACGTCGTCAGTACTCATTCGTGTGCCTGCTGGTTGAACCAGTCCTGCAGAATGATACTTGCTGCAAGCTGGTCTATACGGGATTTGTTTTTTCTGCCAAGCGGTTCGCGCTGTTTCATTATTTCTTCTGCTTCGTAGGAGCTGAGGCGCTCGTCGACTTCATGCACCGGCAGCCCGAAGCGTTGAGCCAGCTGCATGCCGAACTGCCGCGCATAGGTCGTCAGTGCCTGTTCCTGGCCGTCCATGTGCAGTGGCACGCCGATGACCAGTGCATCCGGCTGCCATTCCTGGATCAGTTCTTCGATACGGTGCCAGGCGGGTTGCTGGTTCGGGCATTGCAGGGTGGTCAGCGCGGTGGCGGTCCGGGTGCACTCCTGTCCCACCGCGACACCGATACGCCGCAGGCCGAAGTCGAAACCAAGCAGGGTTCTGTCGCCACGAGTTTCAGCTTGTCCAGCCATAGTCCGTCGTGTCCGTGTCGGCAGTCGCGTTCGTTTCAGGCATGTCCGGGTTCGTGCGACAGGGTATTGATGTCGATTCCCAGTTGTGCGGCGGCCTGCGGCCAGCGCTGGCCGGGTTCGGTATCGAACAGGATGCTGTAATCGGCCCGGGTATGCAGCCAGGCGTTGTTCATGATTTCGGCTTCGAGCTGTCCCGCGCCCCAGCCTGAATAGCCTAGTGCGACAAAGGTTTTTTCCGGGCCGTTACCGGCGACCATCGCTTCGAAGATATCGCTCGAAGTGGTCAGCGACAGCTGCGGGTTGATCTCCAGTGTGGAGTCCCAGAGGGAGGCGGGGCTGTGCAGGATAAAACCGCGCGAGGTCTGCACCGGCCCGCCGCTGTAGACCGGCTGGCGGATGAGTAAGTCATCATCCGTCCCGATTTCCAGTTGCGCCAACAACTCGCCAAGCCCGATGCCGAGTGGCCGGTTGATCGTGATCCCCATTGCCCCCTGTGCATCATGCTGGCAGAGGTAAGTGACAGTCTGGCTGAAATTCGGATCGTCAAGCTGCGGCATGGCGATCAGAAAATGGTCTGTCAGGTATTCTGTGTCTGTCATCAGGCAAGTATCATGCAGATCGCTGTCTGCTGCAAGTGATTTGCGCGGCCGGGATCGATCTGTCGCAGCAGGGCGCGCTTGTGCGTACCGCCCTGCGCAAAAACAACTATTTGAACTGGTAGCGGTAGACGATATGTAACACCTTTTTGTCTTCCATGACTTCTGCCGGGACCCTTGGGTAGGGTGCCGCCAGGCGCACGATCTTTTCGGCAGATTTGTCCAGCAGGCGGTGGCCGGAAGAATCCAGCAGCTTGATATCCTGTATTTTACCACGCTGGTTGATCACGACATCGAGCAGTACACTTCCTTTGATATTCTTTTTC
>JALUUZ010000053.1 GCA_027021095.1 Gammaproteobacteria bacterium | reverse complement strand
GGCGTGCAGCGTGGAATTTCTTCCCGGGTTCCCTGATATTGATGCTGATCAGTCGATTGAAGCGCCGGTCATGTTCGAACAGCGGTTTCCAGACAGGCAGTGTATTGAGATCGATCATTGCATCGGGGAAGGCGTTACGGATGTCTTCGAAAATCGCCGAGGCGATCGCAAGATCACCCAGTGCGCTCCACTTGATGATCAGTATTCTCTTTATCGGTTCGCGTGTCAGGTCGAGCGTGCGTGGCATCGGCGGCGCCTCTATGGGTAGAGCGGTGTGATGCCGTCCGGTGTTTTCTTGAAACGCCGGTGCGACCACAGGTATTGCGCCGGGACCTGGCGGATCATCTGTTCCAGTGCCCGGTTGATGGTTTCGGTATCATGTTGCACGTCCCCGCTTGGGAAATTTTCCAGCGGTTTGTCGATGACGATCTCGTAGCCCTGGTAATCCGGCAGGCGTACCTGGTAGAAAGGCAGTACCTTGGCGGCAGTGAGTTCGGCAAGGCGTGCGGTGGCGGTCGTGGTGGCGGCCGGACGGCCGAAAAAATCCGCGAAGACAAACTGCCTGCCACTGTAGTGTTGGTCCGGTGCATACCAGCAGAGTTCACCGGCACGCAGTGTTTTGATCATCGTCTTGATCGCATTGCGGTGGATGACTTGGTAGCAGTTACGCTCCCTGGCCCTGACCATGATGGCGTCGAACAGCTTGTTCTTCTGCTCACGGTACATGATCGCCACCGGCAGGTAGCGGTTGATGACGCTGCCGCCGATTTCGATCGTGGTAAAATGAGCGGTCAACAGGATGGCTCCCTGTTTTTGTTCGTGCAATGCAGTCAGCCGATCGAGCCCGGTAATCCGGGTGCGGCACAGAATTTTCTTTTCCAGCGCCCACCAGCACATACTGATTTCGATCAGGCTGATACCGAGCGATAAAAAACTGTCCTTCAAAAGCCGGCGTTGCCGGGCGGCGTCGAGTTCCGGAAAACAGGCAGCGATATTGCGCCTGGCAGTTTCCTTTGCGGCCGATGGAACCAGGTAGATGATCCTGCCAAGCAGGCTGCCGGTCCAGATTGCCTGTTTGTAAGGCAGCATGATGATACAGCGAAGTATCGCGAGCCCTATCCAGGTAGGCCAGAAAGCCACTGATATATAACGTATAAAAGGGAAACGGGAATGCTTTTTATACATAAATGTGCAGCCGGTCCTGGTCCTGAATCTGGTGCCTGCAGGTGATGCATGAAATAATACTGGAGATCATTATACAATGAATCGCTAAATGATTGTATAATTTCGGAAAACTGATAAAGCCCCGTGGCTGGCGCAGCCTGCGGACTCGATGCTTGTGTGAGTTTCCTGGAGCCGAGAATATAAATATGCTGAAAGCCATCCCTGATTTTTCCGCAGTGCGGGTGCTGGTGGTTGGTGACGTGATGCTCGACCGTTACCTGTTTGGCACGACATCGCGTATTTCTCCGGAAGCGCCGGTGCCGGTAGTACATGTCGGCAGGACCGAACAGCGGGCCGGCGGGGCCGGTAATGTTGCGGTCAATACCGCGTCGCTGGGTGCGCAGAGTACACTGGCCGGGCTGGTCGGCAAGGATGAGGAAGGCGGTGCGCTGGCACAGCTGGTGCGTGAGCACGGCGTCACCCCGGCGCTGCTGGAACTCGATGCGCATCCGACCATCAGCAAGCTGCGGGTGATCAGCAAGAACCAGCAGTTGATTCGCCTGGATTTCGAAACCGACGTCGAATCCACCAGCGTGCACGAACTGGTGCGGCGGGTCGGGGGGCTGCTGGCACAGCATGATGTGGTCATTCTGTCGGACTATGGCAAGGGGGCACTGCGGCAGGTCGAGACGTTGATCGGGTTGTGCCGCGAAGCCGGCAAGCCGGTGCTCGTCGATCCCAAGGGCAGTGACTACCGGTGTTATACCGGGGCCACGGTGATCACGCCGAACATGCATGAGTTCGAGCAGGTCGTGGGTGAATGTGAGACCGAGCAGGTATTCGAAGACAAGGCCAGAGCACTGGTGGAACAACTGCAGTTGCAGGCACTGCTCGTCACCCGCAGTGAAAAGGGGATGTGCTTGATCGAGGCCGGCAGCCAGGTCTATCGTCTGCCGACCAACGCCAAGGAGGTCTACGATGTGACCGGTGCGGGGGACACGGTGATTTCGACGTTTGCCGTGTCACTGGCCGCCGGGCTGGGCCTGCAACAGGCCAGTCTGCTTGCCAACCTGGCCGCCGGGCTGGTGGTTGCGAAGCTTGGTACCGCCAGTGTCAGCCGGGCAGAGCTGGACATCGCGTTGCACGGAGAGGCGGCGCTGAGCCGCAAGATCGTCGACCAGGCCGCATTGCTCGAACAGCTGGCAATCGCCAGGCACCAGGGCGAAAGAGTGGTGATGACCAACGGCTGTTTCGATATTCTGCATGCCGGGCACATCAAGTATCTGCAGGAAGCGAAGCAGCTTGGTTCGGTGCTCGTGGTCGCGGTCAATTCGGATGATTCGGTGCGCCGTCTGAAAGGCGAGTCCCGGCCACTGAACAGCCTGGCAGACCGGATGGCGTTGCTGTCGGCACTGGAGGCGGTCGACTGGGTGGTGCCTTTTTCCGAAGATACACCGGAGCGCTTGATCTGCAGTGTGCGGCCGGATGTGCTGGTCAAGGGGGGGGACTACCAAGTGGAGCAGATAGCCGGTTTCGATTGTGTGACCGCGAACGGCGGTGAAGTGGCCGTGTTGAAATACCATGAGGGCTTGTCGACGACGGAACTCATCGAAAAGGCCAGGTCCTGAGCAAGCAGCTTGCGGCACGTTAGGCATTAGAAGAACTAGATAGAAGAATTCTGGAGGAGTGGTAAAGTGTACATAGTGACCGGCGGGGCCGGGTTTATTGGCAGCAACCTGGTGAAGGCGCTGAATGCGCGTGGTGAGACAGACATTCTCGTGGTCGACAACCTGAAGAACGGCCGTAAATTTGTAAACATCGCCGATTGCCAGATCGCAGACTACATGGACAAGCATGCATTCCGCGAAGCCTGCCTGGCCAACCGCAGCTTCGGCCGGCAGGTTCGCGCAGTGCTGCATGAGGGAGCCTGTTCTTCGACGACCGAATGGGATGGGACCTACGTGATGGAGCAGAACTACGAGTATTCGAAGATCCTGTTGCATTACTGCCTCGACAATGCAATACCCTACCTGTATGCATCCTCGGCGTCGGTCTATGGAAACGGTGAAGTCTTCGCCGAAGATCCGCGTAACGAAAAGCCGATCAATATGTATGGCTACTCCAAGTTTTTGTTCGATCAGTATGTGCGTCGCTTGTTGCCACAGGCGGAAAGCCAGGTGGCGGGGTTCCGTTATTTCAACGTGTACGGGCCGAGGGAGCAGCACAAGGGGTCGATGGCGAGCGTTGCGTTTCACCTGTTCAACCAGATCCTGGAGTCGGGTTACTGCAAGCTGTTTGAAGGTTGCGCAGGCTACGCCGACGGCGAACAGCGGCGTGATTTTATTCATGTCGACGATGTAGTCAGTGTCAATATGTGGTTTCTGGACCACCCGCAGCACTCGGGAATTTTCAATGTCGGTACCGGCCGTAGTCAGCCGTTCAATGATGTTGCCAGGGCGGTTATCGATTGTCTCGATCAGGGTGTAATCGAGTATATCGATTTCCCGGCCAGGTTGAAGAACAGCTACCAGAGCTATACTCAGGCCGACATCAGCAAGTTGCGTGAACTGGGTTACGATGCAGAGTTCATGACGGTAGAACAGGGGGTCGCGCAGTATGTACGCTGGTTGCTGGCGCAGCGTGGCAGCAGTGAGTGCGATGAGCTCGAGGACGATGATGCAGCCAGTGCAGAAGAAGAACGATCCGTCAGCTGAGCCTGAATGCGTTACCTGTCGTTGGTTGACTGCCCTGGGAATCTGAATTAGAGGAAAAGCGTTGCGACATCTTTATACTGTTCTGCTTTACTTGTTGGTGCCTTACCTGCTGTTCCGGCTGTTGTGGCGCAGTTTGCGCCTGCCTGCGTACATCGAACGTATCGCGGAGCGTTTCGGGCGCTATTCATTGTTTCAGTCGCCACATAAATCGATTTGGGTGCACGCGGTATCGGTAGGCGAAGTCCAGGCCGCGTCGGCGTTGATTCAAACCCTGCTGAAAGAGTACCCTGATTATTCCTTTGTCG
>JALUUZ010000052.1 GCA_027021095.1 Gammaproteobacteria bacterium | reverse complement strand
TGCGTATGCCATCAAATTTCTCAAAGCCAATAAAATCCGGCCCAGAGAACTGCAGTTTGCGCTGCACACGCTGCACCGCCACAGCCGTGGACAGCGTGCGGTCTTCTACCATCCACGTTACAACCAACCGGAAAGCAGGCAGATCAAAGTCAATTACTTCAATACCCATCCACATCTCCAGCGCCGGCTCGAGCTAATCAGGCGTGCGGCGAGCAGAAAAAGACGCCACCGGCGAAACAGGCGAAAATACAGGCTCTATTGACCCGCCTTGCCCGGCACCGTGCACAGCGCGAGACGGAACGGGGTAAGAAACGCGGTGCAACGGCCTGCCCCTGCCACAAAGGATGATAGGCACCTGGCCCTGTTTCCTATATAATCCCTGCTGAGTAAAACACTACGAAAGGCAAGCCTCATGCACAGTAAACAAAACGGCCTGACACTGATCAACCAGATGCTGGTTATCGGCGCGCTGGGAATCGTCCTCGCACTGATTGTCAATCATTTCTGGAAAAAATCGAATACCGGCAAACAAAAAAGCCCAACCGCCCAGGTGCAGAAACCCGCGACATCAGCCGCTGACAACAAATAAACCTGACGGATTTCCTGCGGTAAAAGCCGGGCTGCGTGTGCTTGGGACAGCTATGCCGGTTTTCTCTGCGCCTCGGGCAGCGATTTGTTCGCAGCGGCTCGGCGCAGCGTCTTGCGGTAGTGGTAAAACAAGCGCACCGCAAACAACGCGATCAGGATGGACAGGTAGATCAGCGGTTCACGCAGATCCTTCTTGACCAGCCAGAAATAGTGCACGACACCCAGTACCGCGATCAAGTAAACCGTCCTGTGCAGGGGTTTCCATTTTTTTCCCAGGCGTTTCATCATGCGGTTGGTCGACGTCAAGGCCAAGGGCAGCAACAGCAAAAACGCGCTAAAACCGACAGTGATATAAGGGCGCTTGAAGATATCGGTCGTGACATACTGCAGCAGCTCGGAGAAACCGACGCCATTGATGATCGCCAGGTCCAGTACCCAGTAGACTGAAAAATGCACGGTTACATAAAAAAAGGCAAACAGCCCCAACATGCGCCGGTAACGCACCAGCTGCGTCATACCGGTGATCAGCCTGAGCGGGGTAACCGCCAGTGTAATCAGGATGAAACGCAAGGCCCAGTCTCCGGTGGCATGGGTCGCATACGCCAGTGGATCAGCCTTGTCACCGTACAACAGCTGCCAGCCGGTATGGATGAAAGGAATCAGACATACTAGGAACAACACGACCTTACGCTTCGCCATGACCGGGTCTCAGTAGTTTTTCTTCAGGTCCATACCACGGTACAAACCGGCCACCTGCTCGGCAAACCCATTGAACAGTTCGGTCTTGCGCCGCCCGAAGGAACCGATCACCCGTTCGGTTTTTTGTGACCAGCGTGGATGATCGACCTGCGGATTGACATTGGCATAGAAACCGTACTCATGCGGGGCGGCTGCCTGCCAGCTCGAACGTGGCTGTTTTTCGACAAACCGGATCCTGACGATCGATTTGATGTTCTTGAAACCATACTTCCACGGCACGACAAGACGCAGCGGCGCGCCGTTCTGGTTCGGCAACACTTCACCGTACAAGCCAACGGCTAGCAGGGTCAACGGGTGTACTGCCTCGTCTATTCTCAAGCCCTCGGTATAGGGCCAGGCCAGGACCGTACGCCTCTGCCCCGGCATCTGCTCCGGGTCGTGCAGGGTCTGAAACTCGACGAATTTCGCTTTCGAAGTCGGCTTGAGCCGTTTGATAAGATCCACCAGCGGAAACCCGACCCAGGGAATGACCATCGACCAGCCTTCGACACAACGCAGCCGGTAGATTCTTTCCTCCAGTGACTGGTTTTTCAGGATGTCTTCCAATGCGTAGGTTCCCGGCTTTTCGACCTCGCCATCGACCGCAACCGACCAGGGCCGGGGTTTCAGTGACTTGGCATTGGCCGCCGGCGCAGACTTCGAGGTGCCGAACTCGTAGAAATTATTGTAGGTGGTAATGTGCTTACGCGATGTGGGCTTGAGCCCCTGGCCATAGCCGGTCTTTTTGAATGCCAGCCTGGCACCGGCGACCGCATTCCCCGGCAGCCATAATTGTGGCACCGCCGCCATGCCTGCCAGAGCCGCTGCGGAAGTGATAAAACTGCGCCGTTGCCGGTAAATACCCTGATCAGTCACATGGTTTTCAGTCAGCTGGTTGTTTTGTCTTGATTTGATTAGCATGCCCCGCCCTTTGCTTCTGTGGTAATGCAAATCTGACCAGTCCGGTCGGCTAAAGTTCAATGCAAAACCGCGCTTCCCACATGAGGCCTGACAGCAGCACGCAGGCAAGGATGCGCACCAATGTATGGATAACGGCATGGTACGAAAGAACCGTGTGTAGAAGGATCGTCACGCGACACAATATGATTCGTCACGGTGTTGGTGCATACGATGCATCCCCGCCCCATCGTGACGGTGTGCGCAGCACACCAAAGGATTTACGGCAAGGAAATGTCGTCTGTGAAAGAATCACCACGTGATACGATTTGATTTGCCTTGGTGTTGGTGCGTACAACGCACCATTACCATGACAGATCGGAGCAGGACAGGCTAATGACCTATCTGCAGCGGGATCCTGGCAAGTACATTTTTCCCGGGAGTGACATACTGAATTTCATAGCGTCCGGACACCTTGGGGGCAACCAGCGGGATCTTCGGACTGTTATAGGTCTTGACATAGTACTGAGCCAGGGGCCTGTTGTCACGCAGATCCACGATCCGGATCTGGTCATACTGGTTTCCGGGGCCGCTCCACTGCACATGAAAGGTTTGTCCCGCCTTGACTTTCTTCAACAGCTTGAGACTGGCCGAAACCGGTAACACCTGGAACCGAGTCCTAGCCAACACCCTGCCACTGCGGGATTGATAGACAAGTTGGTATTCACCCGGTCCCTCCGGCACCTCGAGCGACACCGCACGGTAGCGCGTAGCAAAGGTATAAGCCAGTTTCTGGTGCGGTTTTTTCGGGTCGACTATACCGATCTGATCATACTTGTTGGTCGTACCCTGCCAACGGACATCGACCATCCCCCCGGCCATCACCGGGTCTACTTTGTCGAACACGATCTTGACCGGCTCGACCCTGATTCTTTTCGCTGACAGCACGTTACCGCTGCCGTTCACGTAACGCAAGATATAGTCGCCTGCCTTTTCCGGTGCCACCAGCGAGGTTGTCTTACTGTTCTTGTTCAGTGCCGCGTAAACCGATTTCAGCATTCTATTCCGGGTTGCTGAAACCAGCTGAATCTTGTCGTTTTCATTCGTGTGGCCACGCCAGCGCACCCCGATCGTCGCTCCCTCGACCACCTTGGAAGGCACCGACAACTCGGTATTCGCCGATTTCACTTCAAGCGGTGTCACTGCAAGCACCCGCTTCTCCTGGTCGAGATAACGGATTTCGTATCTGCCCGGCTGCTCCGGCGCAACGAGCCTGACTTTATTGTCAATGGTCACCGAAACCAGCATATTGGAAAAATAAGCGTCCGGCTGCTTCGGGTCGACGATACGAACCTGGTCGTATTTGCCGTTCGGCCCCTGGTAGCGTACAAAAAACTCGGCACCGGCGACCACCGGCCTGACCGCCTCCAGTTTCGCTTCGTTGCCGTGCGCTCCTGCATAAACCTGGCTGCATCCGAACAGCACCATAACCAATCCGATCACATTGCCAAGCGCTCTGCTCCCCGCTAACCTCACCAGCCCGTACCTCTGTCTGCTATCAGTTTAGTAGTTAATGAAATAATGATCGTTTCACCTTATTTTTACTTGGTTTTTTGTGCTTGGTGAAACAATGGATACAGTATAGCCAGAATTCCTGTCCCCACCAGTAAACTTAAACCAAACACAAAAAAATTATGTGGCGCAGTTCAATGTTTTACGACTGCAAGGGAAATCGACACACCAGCCCGCTTTTCTCGCCGCCACCGGTCCGCGTTTTCCTTGTGTGGAAATGATTTTGGTACATGACACGATTATTCTTATACACGCTGGCTCACCGGCCGGGCGCAAATCGGCCAGGGAATGCCATGGGACGTCTCGCTACGACCGGCGATGAGAAAGGCGGGCTAGGTATCAACACAAACAGTACGGCGATAATAGTTCAGGCTGTAGACGAAGGGCAAC
>JALUUZ010000051.1 GCA_027021095.1 Gammaproteobacteria bacterium | reverse complement strand
GAGCGAGTCCGCGCCCTGCTTGATGCTGAACACGAAATCGCCTTTCTTGACATCGACACTGATCACGCTGCCCGGTTTATACTTGCCTGACAGCAGTTCCTGTGCCAACGGATTTTCCAGCCGTTGCTGAATTGCGCGCTTCAACGGTCTTGCGCCATACACCGTGTCGAACCCGGCTTCGCCCAACTTGTCGAGCGCCTTGTCGCTGACCTTCAGCTCCAGGCCGTTTTCGGCCAGGCGCTTACGCAGCTGCTCGATCTGGATCGTACAGATCGCACGGATCTGTTCGGCCGCAAGCGGATGGAAGACTACCACTTCATCGATACGATTGATGAACTCAGGGCGAAAATGCGTGCCGACGATCTCCATCACCGATGACTTCATTTTTTCATAGTTCTCCTCGCCTGCCAGTTCCTGGATCACGTGTGAACCAAGATTCGAAGTCATCACGATCACGGTGTTCCTGAAATCCACGGTGCGCCCGTGACCGTCGGTCAAACGCCCGTCATCCAGCACCTGCAATAAGACGTTGAATACATCCGGGTGCGCCTTCTCGACCTCATCGAGCAGAATAACCGAATAGGGTCTGCGCCTGACTGCCTCGGTCAAGTATCCGCCTTCCTCGTAGCCTACATAACCCGGCGGTGCGCCGATCAGGCGGGCGACAGAATGCTTTTCCATGAACTCCGACATATCGATACGCACCATCGCCTCTTCGGTGTCGAACAGGATCTCGGCCAGTGCCTTGGTCAACTCGGTCTTACCCACACCGGTAGGCCCAAGAAATAGGAAGGAACCGTTCGGCCGGTTCGGATCCGACAGGCCGGCACGCGAACGCCGTATCGCGTTGGCGACTGCATTGACCGCCTCGTCTTGGCCGATCACGCGGCGATGAATGTCTTTTTCCAGGTGCAGCAATTTTTCGCGCTCTCCTTCGAGCATCTTGCTGACCGGAATACCGGTCCAGCGTGAAACCACTTCGGCGACTTCTTCTTCGGCAACATGGTTGCGCAGCAGTTTCATCTCTTTGGTTTCCGCTTCAGTCGCGGCACGCAGCTGCTTTTCCAACTCCGGAATGCGGCCGTACTGCAACTCCGACATTCTCGCCAGGTCACCGGCCCGGCGTGCGTTGTCGAGTTCGATACGCACCCGTTCGAGTTCTTCCTTGATGTGAGTCGCCCCCTGCAACGCTGCTTTTTCCGCTTTCCAGATTTCCTCGAGGTCCGAGTACTCTCGCTCGACCGCGGCAATCTCCTCGTTCAGCTTGTCGAGCCGCTTCTTCGATGCCTCGTCCGATTCCTTCTTCAAGGCTTCGCGCTCGATCTTGAGCTGGATCAGGCGCCGCTCCAGGCGGTCCATTTCTTCGGGCTTGGAATCGATTTCCATGCGGATACGGCTGGCTGCCTCGTCGATCAGGTCGATGGCCTTGTCAGGCAACTGGCGCCCGGAAATATAGCGGTGTGACAGCACCGCCGCGGCGACGATCGCCGGGTCGGTAATATCCACTCCATGATGCAGCTCGTAACGTTCTTTCAAACCACGCAGAATGGCGATGGTGTCCTCGACACTGGGTTCTTCGATCAGGATTTTCTGAAAACGGCGCTCCAATGCTGCGTCCTTTTCGATATGCTGGCGGTACTCATCGAGCGTAGTCGCACCGACACAATGCAGCTCACCGCGCGCCAGCGCCGGTTTCAGCATATTGCCTGCATCCATCGCCCCTTCGGCTTTGCCGGCACCGACCATCGTGTGAATCTCATCGATAAACAGGATGATCTGCCCTTCCTGCTTGGCCAGATCATTCAAGACTGCTTTCAGGCGTTCCTCGAAATCACCGCGGAACTTGGCACCTGCGAGTAACGCCCCCATGTCCAGTGACAGTACGCGTTTGCCTTTCAAGCCTTCAGGCACCTCAGCATTGACGATACGCTGTGCAAGTCCTTCGATGATCGCGGTCTTGCCGACACCTGGTTCACCGATCAGTACCGGGTTGTTCTTGGTGCGGCGCTGCAACACCTGGATCGTCCGGCGAATCTCGTCATCACGCCCGATCACCGGATCGAGCTTGTTCTGCTCCGCGCGCTCGGTAATGTCAATCGTATACTTCTCCAATGCCTGACGCTGGTCCTCGGCATTGACATCGTCGACTTTCTGGCCGCCACGAAGATTCTCTATCGCACTTTCGATCGCCTTCTCGGTGGCACCGGCACTGCGCAGCAGGTCACCGACCCTGCCCTTGTCCTTGACTGCGGCAAGCACGAACAACTCGCTGGAGATGTAACTGTCCTTGCGTTGCTGCGCCAGCTTGTCGGTCATATTCAACAACCGTGCAAGATCGTTGGAAAGATGCACATCACCGTCACCCCCCTGCACGGAAGGCAACTGGTCCAGCACAGAGCCCAGCGCAGAACGTAATTGGTTCACATTGACATTGGCCTGGGTCAGCAGATGGCGTATCGACCCTCCTTCCTGGTCGAGCAGTGCAATCATCAGGTGTACCGGCTCGATAAACTGGTGATCACGGCCGACTGCCAGGCTTTGCGCGTCGGCAACAGCGAGTTGAAATTTGCTTGTCAGTTTGTCCATTCTCATTGTGATAGCCCCGGTAAGTTGAATGTGTCACAGGCAATTGATGTCTTCTTACAACTATGAGGGTAAATAGCGGGGATTCAAGGCTCCCGGACAGGAAAAAGGACAGTGGTGCGTATAACGCACCCTTGCGCCGTCTCGCGACGAACGGTGGTGAGCAACGCGCGCTAGCTCCTGAGCTGTTTCTTGCCGAAATAGGCTTCGGGATAGGGATAGAGCTCGTCGAGTGGGATGCTGAAACCGGAAGATTTGACCATCCTTGCATGTTCACGCCGGAACTCTCTTGCATGGACCAGGCCACAGGAGTGTGCCAGGCGGTCGACCTCGAAATTCATCCAGTGCGCATAGCTGGCGACTCGTTCACTCTTGACCCCGACCACCAGGCCGCGCTGCAGGCGTGGATTCTGGGTCGTAATCCCGGTCGGGCAGGTGTCACGATGACACTGCTGTGACTGGATACAACCAAGCGCGAACATAAATCCCCTGGCGGTGACGATAAAATTGGCGCCCAGGCACAAAGCCCAAGCCACCTTGGCCGAGGTAACCAGCTTGCCGGAGGCTATCACCCGGATACGTTCACGCAATCCGGCTGAAATCAACGTGTCGACCAGAATCGGCAGGGCCTCCGACAACGGCAGCCCGACATAGTCGGCCAACACCTGTGGCGCAGCCCCGGTGCCGCCGTCACCACCATCCAATGTGATAAAGTCCGGTGCCTGGCTGACACCACGCCGCATGATCGCTTCACACAATTCCTTGATCGGCCTGTCGCTGCCCAACACTATCTTGATGCCTACCGGCCGGCCCGTCACTTCGCGTACATGGTTGATCATGTCCAGCAAGTCGTTGTCATTACGAATCTCCGGATGCCGGTTAGGGCTGTTGGAGGTCTGTCCCTGCCTGATGCCACGGATACGCGCGATCTCGGCGGTGACCTTGCACCCGGGCAGCACCCCGCCACGACCGGGTTTAGCCCCCTGCGAAAGCTTGATCTCAAACGCCTTGACGCGCAGCGCGACTTCCTTCAGGCGCTGGTCGCACAGGCGGCCTTTTTCATCCCTGACACCGTATTTCGCCGTACCAATCTGGAAAATCAGGTCGCCGCCGCCTTCAAGATGATAAGGCGACAGCCCGCCTTCGCCGGTGTTCAACCAGATTCCGGCCTTGGCCGCACCGACCGACAAGGCACGGACCGCCGGTGCCGACAAGGCGCCGAAACTCATGCCGGAGACATTGACGATATGTTTGGCGACATAGGGGTAAACACAATCCGGGCCGATCACCAGTGGCGGTGTGGGCTTGTTGTCCTCCTCCAGCACCGGGTAGGCCGCGTTGACGAAGATAATCGTACCCGGCATGCGCAGATCGTTGGTCGAACCAAAGCCGATCGTGCCGCCGATGTTTTTCGACGTCCGGTAGACCCAGTTACGAGTCGCCCGATTGAACGGGATTTCTTCACGGTCATTGGCATAAAAATACTGGCGCAGGTATTCACCGAGATTTTCGAGAAAATACCGCGCCCGCCCGATCAGTGGGAAATTACGCCTGACCGCATGCTCCTTCTGCACCCGGTCATACCAGTACATGCCAAGCAGCACAAAGCACAACAGGATCAGGCCATAGCCCAACAGCGTGAAAATCCAGTCGAATATCGTGTCACTGCTTGCCATAAAATCCATTATGTAATAACAGGAATACAACTTTATCTCTTGCAACTTGCACGCCGGAATCAACGTGTTGCATCAGCCTGTTTCCACACCCTGGGAAAAACCCTGTTTTTCCTGGCTCTTATCGTCTGCGGCCTGCGCAGCGCGCAGGCAAGGGGCGCACCAATATATGGAGAATGACAGGGTACGGAAGAATCGTGTGTAGGAGGATCGTCACGCGACGCAATAGGATTCGTCGCGGTGTTGGTACATACTCCCCGCCGCCATCGTGACGGTATACGAAGCACACCAAAGGATTGACACCAAGAAAATGTCGTCTGTGGAAGAATCGCCACGTGGCACCATTTGATTTGCCTTGGTGTTGGTGCGTACAACGCACCCTACCTCGTCATGACGGTGTGCGAAGCACACCAAAGGATTGACACCAAGAAAATGTCATGCACCAAAGTAGGGTGCGTTGTACGCACCTAATGCTAATGCAACGTGGTATGCGCCAAGTAGATCAACGCAACGCCGGAACCGATCAGCAGCAGTTGCGTCAAAGTGTCACGCAGGCGGGTCTTTTCATGCAGCCCCGGAATCAGGTCCGCAACGGCGATATAGATAAAGCTCGACGCCGCGACCGCCAGCACATAAGGAACGGCCAGGCTGGCAAAGGACAGGCTGAAAAAGGCGATCAACGCGCCCGCCACCGTGGTCAGGCTGACCAGGGTGTTATAGAAAAACGCCCGGCGCCGGCTCATGCCGCTGTTCAGCAGGATCGCAAAGTCACCTACTTCCTGGGGAATCTCATGTGCTGCCAACGCCAGCGTGGTCACCAGGCCAAGATGAAAATCCGTCAAGAACGCCGCGGCAATGACCACGCCGTCGACCAGGTTATGAATCGCATCGCCGATCAAGATCAGCGTGACAGTCGATTTGTTCTGCCCATTGGCAAGACTGGTGTCAGGCACATGGGCCGCGCAATGTGCCGAGTGGCAATGACGCCAGAGCACCATTTTTTCCAACAGAAAGAAGCCAAGAATACCCAGCAGCACCAACAGCGCGACCTGGTGAATACTCAACGTCTGCTGCACCGAAACCCGGGTGTTGTCCAGTCCGTAGACCAGCTGCTCGGAAAGGCTGAGCATCGCCGACCCGGCAGACGGTACCGGCTCGACCGCATGTGGCAGCAGCGCCAGAAAGGCCGCACCCAGCAGCGCTCCGATCGCAAAGCTGATGATGTGCGGAATCAGCCGTGTACGCAGCGGCTCCCGAATCAGCAGAAAGACCGACGCGGCGAGAATGCTGAGTACGCCGCCAAGCAGACTGAATAACAGGATCCACCAGAACATTGCCACAGGTGTCCCCTAGGTCAACCAGGCCAGCGTGGCCATACGGCCAGTGACCCGGTCACGCCGGTAGGAATAGAACAAGCGCTCGTCACTCATCGTACAGTAGTCTCCGCCGTACACCCTGGTCACTCCGCGGGCGGCCAGTTTCTGCCTCGCCAATGTATAGAGATCAGCCATCCACTTGTGCTCACTGACCTGGTGAAACGCCGCGGCATGCTGTGCCGACAGATCGACGAATGTATCGACGACATCAGGCCCCACCTCGAAACGCTGCGGCCCGATCGCCGGCCCAAGCCAAGCGACGACAGCAGCATGTCCGGCCTCCGTCCCGCCGATCAGGGGCAGCGCCTTTTCGACGATCCCGGCGGCAAGCCCGCGCCACCCCGCATGCACCACGGCAAGCCTGCCAGCTTCCGGATTGTACAACACCACCGGCAGACAGTCCGCTGTCATCACACAACACACCTGACCGGCCGCGGTGGCATAGCTGCCATCCGCCTGCTGACCCTGATTTTGCGGTAAGGCCTGGACGAGACGGTTGCCATGCACCTGGACCAGCCAGCAAGGCTCCACTTCCAGCGCCAGCATCGACCGCAAGCGTTCGCGGTTGCAGGTCACCGCCTGCGGATCATCACCGACATGCATGCCAAGATTGAAACTGGCGTAAACGCCGCGGCTGACCCCACCAAGCCGGGTGGTACAGACCGCATGCACTCCAGCCGGCACGCTCCAATCGGCCTGCAGAATGGATGGCACGGAAGACACGATAACAGCCTACAGAGGGTTAGAAATGATAGGCATTATAGTTTTCCTGCTTCGGCGCAGGCAAGTTCAACTGCTTGCACACCGCAAGAAAGATCTGGTAGGCATAACCCAGCAGGCTTTGCGGTAAAAAGAAGCCCTGGTAATCGCCATCCATCGCATATTTCTGCCGTTCCGCCATGTTCGCATGCTTGACGAACAGCTTGAAATCATTGCGGTCGAACTCGACATGGACCGGCAGATCGGGAAACTCGAGCTTCAGAATCCGTTGCAGGCGCACCGCGACCTGTTCGACGACCAGCTTTTTATTGGTCAGCGGGTCGAGACCCGAATCGATGTCCATAAAGTGCGGCGGCCGCAAACGACTGAAGGTATCGATGATAGTGCGAATAAAATACATGTTGAGCCAGATGGCATCTGCGGTGGCGGTCTCACCCGGCCCGGCATTGAACATCCGCACCACCTTGCCATGCTGGTTGGTAAACTGCTGGCTGAAATAATGCAACCCGGCGGTACCGCTGCGGGTTTCCTCGTTCAACTGGCGATACACCAGGTCATACTCTTTTTCACGCCCGACCTGGCGGCATTTTTCCTGGAATGAATCCACTTCCCAATCCTGGTGACCCTGCTGATCAGCCGCGGTCAACGGCAGTGACTTGTTACCGTATTTTTCCAGCCGCTTGTGATAGGTCGCGAGGCGGTAATGATAGTGCGCAAGAAACATCGCGGCCCTGTTGGCCGGGTCTTTCTCTATATATTCGAGTGTGATCATGATCTCGAACAACGACTGGGCGATCTGCATCGCATCCTGGCCAAAGCCACTGGCGATCAACTGCCTTACAGCCTTGGCGGACTTGACGGCCTTGAAAAACACCATGATGGTCGCAGAATGGGGCAGTTCGGCCATCTCGTTGATGTCAAGCCCCAGTAAACGGCGGTCTATTTCCGCGAGCAGTTGATCCAGCAAGCCGAAATGCTCACTGAACTCCTGTTGAATCGATTGTTCCAGGTTCATGATCGCTTAGGTATAAAGAGTCAACAAAAGCGCTTATTATGTCCCATTTTGCGGCAATAACCAATCAAAGAATGGGCTCAGCGCTTTTTTCCTCCCAGGTGTGCGATGATACGGTCGGCGACACGAAACGAATTGGCATAGATGGTCCAGGTGTAGGTCACACTGCCCCCGGTCGGCATAAAACTGCCATCGGTCACATACAGGTTGTCGACATCGTGCGCACGGCAGTCCGGGTTTAAAACCGAGGTCTTCGGATCGGTGCCGAAACGGCAGCCACCTGCCATCAGGTTGGATGGCGGCACGCCATTGATGTTTGCGCGCACATTGCTTGCCCCCATACGGCGCAGCACGGTTTTAGCCTGGCCGGCAATATAGTTTGCCACTTTCAAATCATGCTCATGATAACCGACCCGCACCCTGGCTACCGGGTCACCCCACTTGTCCTTGACCTTCGTATCGAGGCTCACGAAACAATTGTCATTGGGCAGCCAGTCACAGAATACCTCGAAATTCAGATACTGTGCATCACGAAACTCGCTGACAAGCAGACTCTTCAATTTACTGCCCCAAACCAGCTTGTCATCATCGCCAGTCTTATACAGGTGGGCACGGCCCAGCGCATTCGGGTGGCTGAGAACGAAATCCACCGTACCGCCCTTTACGCGCCCGCCAAGTTTTTTATCGTTGATCACATACCAGTCCTGCAGCCCGCGGTTGACGAACGGACCGATCGGCTTGAAAGACTCCACCTGCTGTGGTGTAAAGTTCTTGTAAACAAAGTCCCCCGTGCCTGAGCCACCTGCTGAAAAAATCAGGTTCCTGCCCACCTGGCCACTGCTGTTGGCCAGCCCGTCAGGGTGCTTGGGTCCACGCGAAAACAGCAACAGCCGCGCTGTCTCGACTGCCTGGCAGGCCACGACGAAGATCTTTGCCCGCACCCGCTGCCTGGCACCCTGGCGGTCGAAATATTCAGCGGCCACGACACGGCCCTGCCTGTCACTGACCAGGCGGTGCACCTTGGCGTTGGCACGTACCGTACACTTGCCGTTTTTGACCGCCCTATCCAGCAGCGCTGCACGCGCACTCCCCTTGGCTCCCGTCGAGCAGCCGTAGTTACCGCAATACCCGGAATACTCGCAACTGCGCCGCGGGCCGACCGGCTTCGACAACACTGCGCGCGGCATCGGTAAGGGATGCAGATTCATCGCCTGGCATGTCTTGTCGAACCGCTTGGCAAATGCATGTTCCCAGGTAGGTGGAAACGGAAAATCGCTGGTCGAGCGTGGCTCGGCATGCGGATGCTTGACCACTCTCCCCGAAATGCCGACCTCCGTCTCAGTCTTGGCGTAATACGGTTCGAGTGCATCGTAATCGATCGGCCAGTCGACGACGTTCGCCCCCTTGATCGGACCGAACTCGGAACGCAAGCGGAAATCCACCGGCTTCATACGCCAGAAGAAACCGCTCATAAAGTTCGACGAGCCACCGACACAGTTGCCGTTCCAGAAATCCTGCCCATCTTCTTCGCTGGAATCCGCAGTCCAGCGTGGTTTTCCATCCTTATCCTTGCCGTCGATACTCTCGACGACATGCTTTTCCTCTTTCAAGTCGGATTTATAGGCCCGCTTGTAGCAGCAGGCCAGTTCATCCTTGTAGAAATCCTTTTCGGTGAACCATGGACCTTTCTCGAGCACCAATACCTCGTAGCCGGCCTCGGACAGTGCCAGGGCCACCGGGCTGCCGCCGGCACCACTGCCGACGATACACACATCAAATTCTTTTTTCATGACAGCTTATAATACATTTTGTTGACAGGAGGACGTGGAAAGCCGGGGGTATGCTGCAACCATTTCCATCCGATACCCTGCGGATTGCCACCATACACCGGGTCTGCCAGCAAGGCTTCCAACAGGTAGTCCATGATCGACGACAGCCAGCGCTCTCCGGCCTTGCTTTGCTCGATCTGGCGTAACACCCATTCCTTGTCCTGCGAGGAAAGCTTTGCGAACGGCTGCTTGCGCTGTTTGACCGCAAAATCATTCAGCCATTTCACACCGTTGAGCATAAACGCCTTTTCGGCCTTGCCGACATCCGGACGTTCCAGTGCCTGGGCCAGGTACCCGGTGGCATTGAGCTGCTGCGCACCTGGCGACTTGCCACCTGGCCAGGTCTTGTCTGCCGTCACTGGAAACAGGTGTGCGTGCACTTGTACGAAAGTCAGCCAGGGTTCCTCGTTCAAGGTATCGACTGACGATGCCTTGTTGTCCACTGCAGGCGTCGGCGGCGATTTCGCCGGCGCTGAGGCCTGCAACCCCGACGGATTGAGGACAACCATCCCAGCCAGCCCGGCGACACCGTGTAAAAAACGCCGGCGGCTGGCGACAGCGGGCAGGCCCTGTTGCTTGAGCCTGGCGTATTCCTGCTCCCAGGATTTCAGAATCGTATGCATAATCAATCATTTCCCAAGGCAATCGTTCAACCTGTGACCAGGCCAAAGGTTGAGGTTTTAAAACGAGCGGTTAAAACCGGGTTCCATCTTACCGTCTATTCAGCTTAGGACAAGCCCTGCGGCGGTTAGTTCGCCGCCGAGCCGAAAAGAATCCATGAATAAATTAAGCTTAAAATAAGCAGGCACCGGCCGAAGAAGTGAGCATGAGCATGTCCATATTAGTGTGTGACGATTCCAGCTTCGCACGTAAACAGATCAGCAAAGCCCTGCCTGAGGCGATCGGCGGGAAGATCCACTATGCGAAAAACGGCCGCGAAGGCATAGAGGCGGTCCGTTCAGGCAAAGGCGAGCTGCTGTTTCTCGACCTGAACATGCCGGAAATGGATGGCTACGAAGTACTGGAGACGATTCGCAAGGAAGACCTGAACACCATGGTCGTGGTCGTGTCCGGTGACATACAGCCCGAGGCACGTAAACGGGTCATGGCACTCGGTGCGCTGGACTTCATCAAAAAACCGGTCGAACAACAGGCCATTACCAGCATCCTGGAAAAGTACGGTGTCTATCCGACAGACGACGAAATCAGCAATCGCACAGCGCCAGCCACGCCTAAAACGGACATCTGGGACATCTTGAAAGAAATCGTCAATGTCTCAACCGGTCAGGCTACGGACCTGCTGGCAAAATTGCTTGGCGTTTTTATCAATATGCCGATCCCGCAGATCAAACTGGTGGAGACCAGCGATCTCAAACGCATGCTCACCTCGGTAGACCGCGACAACAAACTGTCTGCCATTTCCCAGGGCTTTATCGGCAACAAAATCGCCGGCGAAGTCATCATGTTTACCGACGACGCGCAGTACCCCAATCTCGCGAAGATATTCGGTAACAGCGACGCTCTGACCGAACAAAACAAAATCGAAATGCTGATGGACATCGGGACCGTACTGATCGGTTCATTCCTGAACGGATTCTCCAAACAGCTCGACTTGGAATTCAGCCTTGGAAGCCCGCTGATCATGAATGAGCAGATCAACTGTGAGCGGTTCCAGCACCATCACTGCTGGAAGTGGAAAAAGACGCTGGCCATCGAGCTGCGTACGACGATCACCAAACCCCATGTGGAATGCCATCTGCTGGTACTGTTCAGTGAAGGTTCGCTCCACCCACTGAAAGATCTTCTAAACCTGTTTCTGGATTGAACGCATGAGCACAGGACAGATATCGATAAAGGAAGTACACTGCCTGATGGAAATGCTGCGTTCCATCGACGTCGGCCTGATCCTCATCGACAAGGACTACAAGGTCAGCCTGTGGAACAATTTCATGGAGAACCACAGTGGCATCAAATCCAGCGAAATCAACGGCCAAAACATCATCGACTTCGTACCGGATGAATCACGCGATTGGCTGCTGAAAAAGCTGGTCACCGTTACCACACTGATGACCCGGGCTTTCTCAACCTGGGAACAGCAGCCCTACCTGTTCAGGTTCGGCAGCTATCACCCGATCACCGGCATCGCTGAACACATGTACCAGAATATTTCGTTCATCCCGATTCCGTCGACCGACGGCAAACTCGACCAGATCGGCCTGATCATCTACGATGTCACCGATATCGCGATCAACAAAAAGCAGTTGCTTTCCGCCAACAAGGAACTGTCGCTGATCAGCCGCACCGACGCACTGACACAACTGCACAATCGTGGCTACTGGGAAGAGCGCATCGCCCAGGAATTTCAACGCTACCAGCGCACACGGCAGACCTGCTCCCTGCTGATGTTCGATATCGATCACTTCAAAAAGGTCAATGACACCTATGGGCATCAGGCCGGTGACGAGGTAATACGCATGACCGCGTTGAACATCAAAAACATCATTCGCAAGACGGATATCGCCGGCCGCTATGGTGGCGAGGAATTCGCTGTGATCCTGGTCGACACCAACGCGGAAAACGCCATGACCGTGGCCGAGAAACTCAGGACCGGCATCGAATCCTTACGTGTGCCCTGCAACGGCACCGAGATCAGGTGGACCATCAGTGTCGGGATCGCCGAATGCTCAACAGACATTTCCAACTACGCCACATGGATCGAACTGTCCGACCAGGCACTGTACCAGGCCAAAGAAAACGGCCGCAACAACTGCGTGGTCTACCAACCGGCAAAGCCATCGAAGCGCAGGACGGGCTGAGGGTACTTTGGTGAGAATGGTGCGCCCAGCCTACCGGACCACCAACTGTGTCAGCTCAGCACTATCCAACACCTTGGACAAGTTCAACAGGTTGACGACCGTAGAGTCTGACACCGAGATCCCTGCGATACAGGGGTCGCCCTCCCTGACGTCCCCTCGGCTGCACTGAGCACTGAGCACACTGTCGAGTTGCAACACCGAATCGACCGATTCCACGAACAGGCCCAGCAGCGGCCACTCGCCGGTTTGCTGTGCATCGAGCAGGATAATCCTGGCCTGTTCACCAGCACTGCCGCTTCGCCCACGCCCCAACCTGGCTGCAAGATCGATCACCAAGGCCAGTTCTGAACGCACACTGACAACGCCGCGAACGACAGGCCCCGCCATCGGCAGTTCGGTCATATTGACGCATTCGATGATTTCACTGACGGATTCGCTGTCCAGCGCAAATTTCTCTCCAGACACGGTGGCCACCAGGTACCTGCCGCAGAGTCCCGGCAGATACTCGCTGTCGAGTTCCGGCATCTCATCCGCGATCATATCGCTCCTGCCCGGCTTGGCTCTCATTCCCCATCTTCCCTTCGTTGTCGAACAATGCAGGGTCAGTGCACACATTTCCCCACATGCAGCACCGGATGATTTTGTATCACCGGTTCTTGTCCAGACACCATGTCCTGAATCAGCCCGACGATATCCAGCACCATCGCAACCTTTCCATCCGGCATCAAGGTCGCCCCGCGAATACTCTTCAACTGGCTCAACACCCTGCCTAAAGGACGGCTGGCAGTCTGGAATTCGCCGTCCAGAAAGTCCCCGACCAGCCCGACCCGGTGCCGGCCACACTCAACTACGACCATACACTCAGCCGCTGCAGGCTCAGCCTGCACCTTCAGCACCTCGCGCAGCCTGATCAAAGGCAGCGTTTCACCATGCCGGCGGACGGTGTTATGATAGAAATGAGCCTGGTTGTCATCCGACATCCTGTCCACGGTCTCCAGCACGTGTCGCTTTGGAATCACGTAACGGTTTTCTCCCACGCCAATCAACAGGCCATCGATTACCGATGCAGAAACAGGCAAGCGCACCACGAACCTGTCACCCTGTCCGGGTAAGGACATGAACTCCACTGAACCACCGATTGCCGCCAGCCTGTCACTGACAGCGATTCGCTGCCCGTGACCACCATCCCGCGCGCCCTCGAACATGGACTCAAGCACCAAGTGCCCGAGCTCGGCTATCATCATCTCGACACTGCTGTCGAGCTGCCCTGCACGGCGGCTGTCCTCTTTCAGTACCTCTATGTCTACAGCCTGTTGCACCAGCTGCAAACCCAGTACGACATACTCCCCATCGGCGTGCGCCTGCAACCTTATCCTGCAGACAGGTCTTCGTATCCCGGCAGGACCAGGGCCACGGGGAACAGAGACCGGTACGGGGTGACTGTACTCGATCAAAAACCGGATCGCCGCCTGCAACAGCTCAACTACTTCATTCAATACCATACCATTCACGGCAAGGCTGTTACTGTGCAGCAGGAAACTGGTTTCGACACCCAGTTCACGACCCGCTTCCATCCCTTTCCTTGCCAGGTAGTTAAACAAGTCACGGACACTGGATGTCTGTAAGGCTTGTATCGATTCCTGCAGCTGGCTGGCCAGCCGGTCGATCAGTGTCACATTCTCCAACAGCTTTTTCTCACCCAACCTGCCCGCCAACAGCTTACTCGTCGAACAGGCGATCATCATCTCACCCAGCAGGTCCAGCGCAGACTCGTGTCTGCCAACCTCGACGAAACACTCGTCGCCACTATCCAGATCAACCGCAGCGACTTCAGCAAACTCATCGCCTGCTTCCAGTACGTTAAACGACTGGCTGTTACAAAGCTCGTCCACGGCACTAATCTGCCTGCTGTTCAACAGGCCTGTTTGCGCCCAAAACTGTTTGACTGCAAGGGAGTCCCGCCCCCTCTGCTGCAGCAGTATCGCGTACTCCCTGACCGACGAATCCGGTGACAGAATGATCAGGTCCGTATCCTCTGACACAGGCTCAAAGATATTTTCGATCAGCACCCGGCTTGCATCGCTGTCACATGCGATCTCGAAGCCCAGGTAACATTGATCGGCGGTCAACGACGAAAAAACCGGCATCGCGGACAAGACCGGGCGTACCGCAAGCAGGGTTCCCGAGGTCTTCAACTGCTGCAGGCACGCAGGAATATCACCGCCGTCGCGGTAGACATGGCGGCTGAAGCGTACGGACACATGCCACTGCTGTTGCCGTTCCGGCAGCTGGAAGCGTAACAAGGTGGTCGATGCCGGAATCTCCAGTGGCGGTGGAAGACAGCCATTCGGATCATAGTGCAGCAATGCCTGCTCAAGCCCGCAGAGCCGCAGGAAATGCTGATATTCCCGGGTGGGATTCAACAGCGAGAAACCAAGCCCGGAGCGCACACACTCGCAGCGTGCGGCGAGCAGCACCTGAATACAGGCCAGGTCGATCCTGGTAACCCGCGACATATCGATTCGTAACGCAGTCCGGGCCTCGAAACAGGCGGCGATATTCTCATAGAGTTCCTGGCAGCGATACAGATCAAACTCGCCTTTCAGAACGGTGATCGCGGTGCTTGCATTATTGTCGGGCAGCTTCATCTGGAATTCACTTTATCTTTATCTGGTTAACACAATACCCTGTTGAAAAGTCAGTTAGGAACCTGACGGGTACCTGTACACCCAGCAAATATTAAGCCAGCCATGGGTTGAAAACGGGGAAGGATTGTGGGGAAAATCAAGAGGCAGGGAGAAGCCCTGCCTCGGTTCAGCTCAGCCGTTGTCAGCCACCTCCCTGCCGATCGCAGCCAACTGGTTCAGCACACCATCGAGACCACCATAGACGGTGATAGAACCGATCTTTTCGGTGATCCTTTCCAGCGCTTCCAGTTCCTTCAAACGCAACAATGTCGGATTGTTTTCCATCATTTTCGCGGTGTTCATCAATGACCTGGTTGCCGCTGTTTCTTCCCTGCGCTTGATCAAGTTGGCCTGTGCCGCCTTGTCGGCAGCCACGACCTGGTTCAGAATATCCTTCATCTCACCAGGCAGGATGATATCCCTGATCCCGACACTCTTCAGCATGATGCCGTACTGGCTCATTCCGGCAGCCACATCCTCGTGGATCTGGGCGTTGAGCCTGCCCTTGTTTGCCAACAAGTCATCAAGCTCACGGGTACCGATCACATCACGCAATGCCAGTTGCAGGGCAAGGTACAGATGTTCCTTGTAATTTGCCAGCGACCCGGCGATCTTGCGCAGATCCACGACCTGGTAGCTGGCCACCAGGTTCAAGCGCAGGCTGACCTTGTCCTTGGTCAGGATCTCCTGCCCGCTGATTTCAAGCTTCTGCAGGCGCTTGTCGACCAGCAGCACGTCGATCTTACGGTTAAAGACCCAGAACAGGTGCAGGCCTTTCTCCAGCACTTCCTTGATATCGCCGTCGACATACAGCAACGCAGTCTCATGGTCGGCGACCTCAACAGCCTTGACGAACCGCCCGACACTGGTTTTAAGCGGTGCGGCTTCCGCGTAGCACATCACTTTGGCCAGGTGCACAGGCACCTGGTACTGGTCGCTGATCGCGAATTTTTCGATATGCACGCGCTGCGGCGAACGCCAGTAGGCCCGGAATTGTCCCGGTGCGACGATGTCATACAGATGGCCGTCGACATACACCAGGGCGGCTTCCGAGTCCGCCGTGTCGACGCTGACCGCGTGCGGCTCCAGCTTGCTGCCGTACTTTGTAAACAGAAACTTCAGGTGCGCGTGGGTCAGCTCCGGCATCGTCACGTCGTACCACTGCAGCACCGTACCCAACCCAGACAGGATATGACGGCCTGGCTCCAGCACACGTTCAAAACTGCCGTCCCTGAACAACAACACTTTCTGCGTGTCAGCGACTCGTATTTTTTTCAATAAACCAAACATTTTTCTCTCCCTTCCATTCACTCTTCTATAGCGCACAGGTTTTCCGCAAATTCGGGCGGTTGTACGATTGGACGAATCCCGTTCCCGGCGGCACCGACAGACAAGTCCATCTTGCCCCACGACCACGAGAACCGGCAACAGGCCTGTTTACAGGCTGCCGGTCTGTTCACTGTCAGCCGACCCCGAAGGATGCGACAGAAAACGACAGGCAGATGCAGTGACAGGCCTGCTGCCGGGCCTACCCTCGTACACTCAAGGCCCAGCCTTTGCTGCAACCCGGGACAGGCAGCCGCCTGACCCTGCTGCTGGAAAACCTGGCTGACAGTTTCCCTTGATAACAAGGAAGGTGTATTACCAACACCTGTACCTAGCGGGAGTCGAACCCGCAACCCTTGCGTTATCAGCGCAATGCTCTAACCAGTTGAGCTATAGGTCGAACTCGGAATATGTCTCAACCCCGGTCAGCATACATCAAAGTGATCTTGCAACCTTGATGCACTGGGCTGGCATACAGAACCAGCACCGCAGTCCGGAGGGCTGCATACTCCATGGTTGCCAGCTGGCCATGATCCTGGCCAACCGGCAATTCTTTCACGAACACGCCGGGGTTCCTCAACAAGCGACGTCCTGTGCAGTCGCTGCCTGACGGCTGATCACATTCGCCCATTGTTCCAGGCAGTCCAGCATGGCACTGGCACGGATCCAGTAACCGACATCGATTCCCGGATCACCATGTTCCATCTTACTGTAGGTCTGGCGTGTGATTCCCAGGTAACGGCCGAAGTCTGTCTGGGTCAGCCTGCGTGCCTTGCGTGCTGCGCGCAGACGTGCGCCAAGCACTTTCAACAGTTCCTGTTCGTATTGGTCCAACTGCAGCATTTTGTTTTTACCTCCTGCATAAGCTTACCGTATGCTTTTTTATGAGTGCCGCGTCCCTGCGGCGTGCCTGGATCAGCAGATTCTGCGGCGGTCCTTTGGTACGTGACGATGCAGAAAATCCATCTGGTCTGCCAGAATTTTTCTATTCGACAGAATCAAGTATTCTGCATGACTGGGTACAAACGGCACCGCCAGCAATCTCATCCCGGCCTGCTCCGGCCTGCGCCCGCCTTTTTTCTGATTACAGAATTTGCAGGCGGTCACGACATTGGTCCAGGTATCCGGACCCTGCTGTGACAAGGGCACCACGTGATCCCGTGTCAGCTCGTGCGGCTTGTATTCCTGGCCGCAGTAGAGACACAGGTGCTGGTCACGGTGAAACAGCTCCCGGTTGCTCAATGGCGGCGCCCTGTGGCTGGCAGCATGGTGCAAACGGCCTTTTACCGCGATGATGCTGCTGACCGCGACACTTGAACGCCGTCCCGAACGGCGATTGATTCCACCCCTGATCACGACTTTTTCTCCTCCAGTATCCCAGGCGATCTTGTTCTGGCAGTACAGCACCACGGCTTCCTGCCAGCTCAGCCACTGCAACGGCTGTCCGGAAACATCCAGCTTAAGTACCTTGATCCTTTGCATGTCAACGTGTTGCATGACTCTCTCCTGGCCAACATTGAACCACCGCATAAAAAAACCCTGGCAGTTCTTCCGATCTGCCAGGGTTCCTTATACAATCCGTATTGATACAATCCGTATTGTGACTGTCGCCTGGCAGGTTAACACCTCCAGGCAAAGCCCGGAGTTACCCGTCTGGTTTAAAGATGCGGTCTGCTGAATAATCCTGCCTGCCCCACCTCGATACCGAATACTTCGACAAACTGTTTTCACTGGTCAGCACACTTATGCGCGCACACAGAGACACCAGCCCGCCGCCTACTGCATGACGGGGCCGTTCAAGTCTGCCGTGCTGTAACCAATGTAAAGACATAGTTGTTCAAACCTCCTGAACAAAACGAAAGCCGCTAAGCGCGACCGAAAAAATTATTCTATACGC
>JALUUZ010000050.1 GCA_027021095.1 Gammaproteobacteria bacterium | reverse complement strand
TGGTTTGAACCAGGCGGCGCGGAACGCGAACGACGCGATTTCACTGGCCCAGACTGCAGAGGGCGCGCTGGGTGAATACGGCAACATCCTGCAGCGTATTCGTGAACTGGCGGTTCAGTCCGCGAATGCGACCAACTCGTCTTCAGACCGTCAGGCACTGAACTCGGAAGCGACTTCACTGATTGCCGAGCTGAACCGGATCTCTACACAGACCCAGTTCAACGGCCAGAACGTGATCGACGGCTCACTGACCAATGCACAGTTCCAGGTCGGTGCGAACGCCAACCAGACGATTTCGGTCAGTGTTGGTGATGCGCGTACTACGGCGCTTGGCGCCTTTACATTCGGCAATACAGCGACCGCCGTATCCGGCACCGCGCTGTCAGCCGGTGATTTGACAATCAATAATGTGGATGTCGGTACATCAGCCAGCGGTTCGGCAGAGGACATAGCGACCGCGATCAATAGTGTTACATCCCAGACAGGTGTGACTGCGACGGCAAGCACAACCTATGTGGCCACTGGTAATCCAACTGCGGGAGTAGCGTTGACTACAGGAGACCTGATTATCAATGGTGTCGCGATTGGTGGTACGGCCCTGGACTACGATGTGGCGGCACAAGGTGCTAATATTGCTAGTAAAATCAACGAGGTCTCCAATACTACCGGTGTCACCGCGACAGCAAACGCAACGACTGGTGCATTGACGCTGACTTCGACAACAGGCAAGACCATTTCATTGACGACGGCCAACGCGGCAGCGGCAACCCGCGTCGAAAATGCGACCGGCCTGGATCTTTCAACGACGTCACTTGCCAACAAAGCAACCAATGCCATTACCGTAAATGGTTCAAAAGGGACCAGTGTTGCCACTTTGACATACGGAAATGTAGCTGATGGTGAAACCTTTACAATCGGTACCGGCGCGAAAGCGGTTACTTTTACTTTTCAATCAGGGGGTACTACTGGAGGAAGTGGAAACTCCTACACTATCGGTGATAACTATAGTGATCAAACCTCATTGGAAACAGAAATCAAGCAGGCTATTGATTTGGCGGCCGATAATGGCGATTTACTGATCGATAAAGCAAGCTCCACTTTCAGTGGCGGTCAATTGACCGTGACGTCCAGTGTGCTGGGTGTTGAAAGTGTCGTAGGATACAACATAACTGATGGCGGTGGCGGCGGTTTCGGCAGCGCGACTGACACTGCTGGGACAGGCATAGCTGAAGGGGATACTCTGCAGCTTGCCGGTCAGACCTATACCTTTAGAGTGGGTAGCAGTACAGGAAATGACATTGACCTGGTAACAGCCAGTACTACGACTCTGGCGTCAGCGATTGCGGCAGATATCGAAGCCAATCGCACTGCGACCCCGCCGGTTACCAATGTGAGTGCCAGTGCTTCGAACAATGTGGTTACGGTAACGGCTCTCGTTTACGGTACAGCGGGTAACTCTGATGTGGATGCTACCGATGCCGGTGCTGTTGGAGCTGGTAAGTTAACGGAAAGTATCACTACCACGACAGATGGCAGCCAATCCAATATTACACAAACCGGAACCTTGGCTTTGACATCGTCGTCGTCATTTCAAATCGGTGGTAACAACCCGTCACGTGCAGGGCTTGCGACGGCATCGGTGAGCTTGAGCTCTATTTCAACCATCAACTTGTCCTCGGTTAGTGGAGCCAACTCTGCAATCAGCTTGATCGACGGCGCACTCGACCAGATCAGCAGCATCCGCGCGAACCTGGGTTCTGTACAGAGCCGGTTCGAGTCGACGATCTCGAGCCTGAACACCACCGCGGAAAACCTGAGCGCTGCGCGTTCACGGATCCAGGACGCAGACTATGCGCAGGAAACCGCGGCACTGACCAGGACACAGATCCTGCAGCAGGCCGGTGTATCGATTTTGTCACAGGCAAATTCGCTGCCCCAGCTGGTCTTGTCACTGCTGCAGTAAGTCAGTACTTCGAAAGGACTCGATGGAACTTTGCCCGGGACCAGGTCCCGGGCAGGTTTTCTTGACAACTATCGAGGTAAGAAATCATGCCGATTGATACCCTGAACAACCTGAAAGGGTCGTCGGTCACTGTTAATACGGATATTCAGCCACGTCCCAAGTCAGTCACGAATCCCACGCCAGGCTCTGTTTCGGCCGCAGACCCCGGTGCCGCTCCGTTGCCGCAAAAGACCGTGCAGGCAGCGTCTGCCTCTGCCTCCGTACGCCCGCAGAATGAGCGCGGACCGTCGTCGCCGGACCCGTTGCAGCAGGCCGTGGAACGTGTGCAGGAGCAGGTACAGACGGTACGCCGTGACCTGCAGTTCAATGTCGACGAGGAAAGTGGCAAGACCGTAATCAAGGTAATGGATTCGCAGACCGGGGAGACGATCCGCCAGATCCCGTCTGAAGAGATGCTGGAGATCTCCCGCGCGCTGTCCGAGGTGGTCGAGGAGTTGAGCGAAGACGGCGAGACACGGCTGCCGAGCGTACTGCTGGACGAGAAAGTATGAGTGGCACCGCTTTTGCACAATAACCTGATATTATCACGGCTATCCGGGGAGTAACCATGGCGACGATTTCGTTTTCAGGCTTAGGTTCGGGGCTGGACATCAACGGCCTGGTGACCTCACTGGTCGATGCCGAGCGTGTACCCAAGACCAACCGGCTCGACTTCAAGGAAGCGGAACTGCAGGCCAAGCTGACCGCTTTCGGCACACTGAAAAGTTCGCTGTCTTCTTTCCAGGACACGATCTCGCTGATGAAAAATCTCGATGCGTTTCAGAACGCAGACGTGATTTCCAATGACGACAAGGTGTTTACCGCGACGGCCGATGGCAAGGTTGCCGATGGCGATTACGCGATCGAGGTGACCACGCTGGCCAAGGCACATTCCCTGGCGTCCTCCGGGTTCGCGGCCACGACCGACGCGGTCGGGACGGGCACGCTGACATTCAGTTTTGGCACCTTCAGCGGCGGTACGTTTACCGCCAACAGCGACAAACCGACCAAGTCGGTGACGATCGATACCGCCGACAACAGTCTCGAGGGAATACGCGACGCGGTCAACGCGGCGGACATCGGTGTCAATGCAGTGATCATCAATACCGGCAGCAGCGATGGTACACCGTACAAGCTGGTCTTTACGTCGACTGAGACCGGTGCCTCCAACAGTCTGAAGATCACTGTCAGTGAAGACGGGGGCTCACCGACCAATACCGATACCAGCGGCCTGTCGCAGCTGGCCTATGATCCGGAGGCTGCGGCCGGTTCCGGCAAGAACCTGACCGAGACCAGTGCAGCGACTGACGCGGATTTCAAGGTCAACGGTCTGCAGGTGCTGCGCAGCAGCAATGAGATCGATGATGTGATCGATGGCGTGACGCTGAACCTGCTGGCCGATTCGGCCGGCAAGGCGGTCGGGCTGACGGTCAAGAACAACACTGCGGTGGCCAAGAACCATGTCAACAATTTTATTTCTGAGTACAACAGCCTGATCGATACGGTCAATTCACTGGCCAGCTACGATGCGGAAACCGAGCAGGGGGGGGTCCTGGTCGGGGATGCGGCCGTGCGTGGCGCGATGTCCAGGGTGCGCCAGGAGATTTCCAGCCTGGTGCAGGGGATTACCGGGGACTATTCGTCACTCGCCAGTATCGGCATCACCACGGAGAAGGACGGCAAGCTGTCACTGGACAACAGCAAGTTTGATGAGGCGTTGAAAGGCGGGATCGATGTGATCGGCCGCCTGTTCGCCGCTGCCGGGACACCGGATGACGCGCTGATCAAGTTCGACAGCTCGACCGACCAGACCCAGGTGGGCAATTACGCTGTCAATATCACCCAGGTGGCGACCAAGGGCATATTGACCGGCGCCAGCTTCGGCTACAGCGGCAGCATCACCATCGACAGCAACAATGATACCTTTGCGATCCAGGTCGATGGCGTGCAGTCCGGCACGATTACATTGGGGACAGGCACCTATACCGGCGCGCAGCTTGCGGCGGAATTGCAAAGCCGGATCAATGGTGACAGCAACCTGCAGGAAAAAGGGGTTTCGGTCAGCGTCGGCTTCAATGCCAGCAACCAGTTCGAGAATACCTCGACCCAGTCGACCCTGGGCCTGTCGACCGCAGCCGGCACCGCGGGCCAGGATACGGCAGGGACGATCAACGGCCAGCCGGCCACCGGTTCAGGCCAGTACCTGACCGGCACCGGTGTGGCGGTTGGCCTGAAGATACAGGTGCTGGGTACCAAGACCGGGGATCGCGGCAGCGTGGTGTTCACCCGTGGCGTCGCCGACCGGCTCGACACGGTGATCAGTGACCTGTTGAAGAGCAAGGGGACGATCGAATCGAAGATCGATGGCCTGGAAAAAGGAGTCGACGACATCAGCCAGCAGCGCGAGGCGCTGAATGAGCGTATTCAGAAAATCGAGGAACGCTACCGGGCACAGTTCATCGCCCTCGACAGCCTGATCAGCCAGTACCAAGCCACCGGCAACTACCTGACCGCGCAACTGGCCAATATCCCGAAGATACAGCCCAACAGAAACAACCGCTGATGAGCGGCAAGATTTACCATCCAATGCAGGACATCCACACATGGAGCGGGCAGATTTGGGACATCCACTAATCGATCATGGGCCAAATCCAGTACAATCTGGGACATCCATGAGTTGTAGTAGGTTTGGCCTTTATATTGCTTTATTCAGTCAGCAAGGAAGCAGCATGAATTTAACCGCAGCAGGAGTGGAACAATGACTTACTCGAATACGCGCAACCAGTTGAAGCAGTATGGCCAGGTCAGCGCAAAGAGTGGTGTGGAAACAGCCAGCGCCCATCGCCTGATCCAGATGCTGTTCGAGGGCGCGCTGGAAAAAATAGCCTTTGCCAAGGGGCATATGCAGCGTGGCGAAATCGCGCAGAAAGGGGAGAATATTTCCAAGGCGATCTCGATAGTACAGGGTCTGCAGTCGAGCCTGGATATGAGTGTTGGCGGGGAGATTGCCGAGAACCTGAACAACCTCTATGAGTACATGCAGATCCAATTACTGGATGCCAACGTCAACAACAAGATAGAGAAACTCGATGAAGTGCATGGGTTGTTGAGTACGATCAAGGAAGGGTGGGACGGCATCCCCGATGACCTGAAAAACAAGCCAGCGTCGACCGCAGAAGACGACTTGCCGGCAGACCCGAGTGCACCGGGCATCAACGAAAGCGCGTGAGCCTTAGATAAACAGCAAAAACAGCAAAAACAGGACATCCAAGAATGACAGACAGGACAGGGAATCAGCAGCCAACAGTCAAAACGCGACGCCTGGAGCAGTTCAGTGAGATCATCAGGCTGACGCAGTCAATGCTGGCGTTGGCAGAAGCAGGAGAATGGGACGCTATCGCCCCGGTGCAGGCAGAACGGCAGGAGCTTATACTGGGATTCTTCGATGCCGGGATTGCTGTGGAAGAAGCTGCGTGGGTCGAACGAGGGATCAACGAGATTCTGCAATTGGACAAGCGAGTCATGGCGATGGGCAAAGACGCGATCGCCAGTATCAGCTCCGACTACGAACTGCTTACCAAATCCAGAAACGCCAGCAATGCCTATCTGGCAAATCGTTGAATTATAAGATGGATTAGACCGTATTTCTCACCATCCCTGTTGCGTTGTTCCATGGTTCGGCCTGGCTGGCTTTCCTCGGTCGGCGAGCCAGCGTGAAAATCATCGTCGCGTGGTGCGATGCGATTCAAAACACCTGGAGATCGCTTGGCGCCTGAACCCGCGGGCCTGAAGTTTTTTCTGCAACATGCCTCGCTCAGAGGCGGCACCCTACCTTGTCTGCACGCTCCTCGGTCCTCGGTCGCGAAAGCCATCCACGCCGCACCCCTTGCTCCGCCTCGTTACGAACGGTGGTGAGAAAGGCGGGCTGGTGGCAGTGATAAAATCCACGCTGGCTATATTGGAATTTATGGGTGTCTATGATTGTTGCAAAAGCTTGCTACACTGGTAATGGTAAGTGCTGATTTCCAGTAGGATTTAGGCAGATGAACGCAAATGCGACCGATATTGAGTTGGCTGTTGAATATGCTCAGGCAGGGAACAATCCCACGACTATTACCAAAGTGACGTCGGGTTGGGTATTTTTAGGTTTGAATCAAGTACTAAGAGGGTGTTGTTTATTGGTGGCGGAGCCAGTTGTCGAGTCGATCGATGACCTGGAAGTGGAGACGCGTAACCAGTTTTTTGCAGATATGTTGCGAGTTGGCCGGGCAATTCGCAAGGTGACCGGTGCTGATAAGGTTAACTATTTACTGCTGGGCAATAAAGATCCGGCACTGCATGTCCATATTGTACCCAGGTATGCTGATGAGGCTGATGAATTCAAGGCGCATGGGCCGTGGAAGTACAGCGAGTATGTTAAGTTCGATATTGAGCGGGATGCTGTATTGATTCGTCAATTGAAGCAAGAGATTGATTGCAATGATTAAAACACCGACATCTTTCTTTATCGCATTGTTTTTTGTCGGGTTCGTAGTGAATACGCTGGATTCGTTCGGAGCAGGTGTCGGACAGTTTGATGAAATACGGCTGAACGACCTGCAGGGAGGTTACGGCGGACAACAGATCGTCATTAAACCCGGAGGGCAGTACCAGATAAAGATTATCCGGCCCTCTCGACAGGGGCTTGAAACCCGGGAATTCAGCGGGAAATTGCGTCCGCGTGATTTAAACAGGTTGTTGCGGACTTTTAAAAAAGTTCGCTTTGAGACGATTCAAATCAGACCCAGGGCCGGGTTGCCGGATGAGGCACGTCCCGAGATCGTGTTGGTTCAGGCAGGCAAAACAATTAAGAAATCCAAGTGGGCAAGTGACAAGCATGACCGGTTTGACCGGCTGTATGGCACCTTGTTGGCAATCATCAAGCATGAAGAAGACAGGGTGGTGATGCTAAAGCATTAGTTGTCAGGCGGTGATGTGGTGTCAAGAAGGCTTGTGAGTCTGATATACTATAGGCTCGGAGCGGAAAGTATTTTTGATGTCGACATGGCAGTGGTAAAACAGGCGCAAAAGCCTGAATACAGCTGGTGCAGGGAACATTCAGCAACTAATGTTAATTGGATTTTTACCGATAAATGGACAGTACAGACCGATGTTTGCTGTCCGGAATTTATCAGGGGAGCCTAGGGCATAGAGAATGACCATGAATTCACGCTTTATTATTGTTGTATTTTTGTTGCTGTTCAGCATCGACGGAATGGCGGATTGTAATACAGACTACCGTACAATCATGCAATATCGTGCAAAGGCCGATCAGGAGAAAAAGGCCGGGCGGTACGGAGCAGCTGAGCGACTTTACAAGCGTGGCGCGAGAAAACTGGCGGCGTTGAAATATCGTTGCACGACCATGAGCTTGAAATTGCTTACTGCCAAAGAGCGGGAGTTCCGGCAACTGGCGCAGAGTGTAAAAAAGAATACTCCACAAGCATCTGCCAATGTGGATAGTCATGCAAACCAGCACAAGCAAAAGAAAGGGCGAAAAACCAAGCAGTTGTCTTTAACAGCTTCTAAGAATTCTAAAAGAGCCGTACGCCGGCATGATGTGCGTACAGGCAGGAAAAGTGCTGGCAGAACTGTGAAGAACAAGCGTGAGCGTCGAAATGCGTGTTTGCGCAAAAAACTCGCCCACATCGTTCGCATTGAAAAGAGTGGCTATCGTGCGTTGCAATACGAGGATATCGGGCTGGCAATCAGGCAGCTGACATTGGCAGCAGACTTGTACGATAAAGAATCCTCAAACTGTAAAAAGGTACGCAGTCGACTGGCCGTAATCGACCGCGCGAAACGCATACGGATGCGTCTTGAAGACATAAAGAATAAATATGGCAACTGTGATGAGAAGTATGCAACAGTACAGACCCTTGTCCGCCAGGCAGACAATGATGAGAATTCAGGTGAATACGAGTTGGCACAGGAAGGTTTTATCAAGGCAGCGCAGCAGCTCGAGACCATGCCGTCTCATTGCAGAAAACAGAATTATCTTGCTGACATAGCAAAATATAAGGCTAAAGTACAGCTGTTTGCCTGTAAGCCTTATATAACCGGCATCAAGTTTTATAACCAAGCGTTCACCGAAATGGCAAAGGCCAAGAAAAAGGCGGCAACCAAGCATTTCAGGGAAGCCGCGCTGCATTTTACCCACGCATTGCAGCAGTGCCACCATGGCGGTATCAACCGCAGGCTGTTGCAGAAGCTGCGCAAGTACTCAGAGCTGAGTGTTCGCCGAATGGCTAGATAAGAAATCATAGACACCCAACTATTTGTTTGAGCCAGTAAACCGGGGAAAGCCAGCTTGCTCTGTCGCGCGGTAAACTGGGATTTTTTCTCGTTAGAGAAGTTTCGGGCCTGTCATAAGTTTTTAGGGAAAGTCATGTATGGGAATTACCACGCCAAAAAATGGTGGCAAGAAATACGGGTTAGTATAACCCGGTTAATTTGACAGGTAGATGTTATCCGGTGGCGCCGTAGAGCAGGGCGCAAGCCCGCTTTCCGTGTATCCAGCGTTTTCCGACGAGTGTACTGAAACTTTTCAAGGCCTCAAGAGCCCCGACGACACCTTTGAAGTATTTTCCGTAATGGTTGATCTGGTCGACCCATGTTTTGGCAGGCAGATTCAGGTTTAACAGGATAGACGGTGTGTCAACGTTCATCATGTTGTTTTGCTTACGCTGAATCGCCATGCAGGTCCAATGGGCCAGCGCGAGATAGTCTTTGAAGTGATAAGGGATGCCAAGGGTTTTTTCGTTGGTCTTTGCCCTTGTACCTATGAATGGAAGCAGTTTCGCTTTTCTTCTGCCCGGTATATCCTGGTGCCATGCCAGGTTTTTATGCTTGTTCCCCTGCTGGTTCTGTAACCGCTCGCGTATCGATGTGTATTCGGAGCTGGACAAGGAGTTGGCAAGCCCGGCACGTACGGGATTCAGGTCGATATAGAGCATGCAGGCAAGCAGCGCACGGGCATCCAATAAGGCCTGGCTCTTAAAGCGCCCCTGCCAGAAGCGTCCGGTACATTCGTCTTCCTGGTTGGCCTTGCGCGCGATATATTCGTTCAAACAGCGCATATACCAGCTGATGTCCATCAGGCGGCCCCGCCAGATCTCGATCAGCGCAAGAACCTGCTTTTGTTCAACTGGGGTCAGCGATTCGCCCTGTTTCCAGCGCTGGACAGGCTCGGGACAACGGAAAATCTGCGTGTAGCGGTGGACAATTTCCAGGGCATCCCATTGTTTTGCCCGGTTTTGATCAACGTGTATAAGCAGGTGGTAATGGTTTTCCATGATAGCGTAAGCGCATAGGTCGATCGCAAACAGGGCGCTTAAGGTTTTTGTACGATCGATGATCCATTGTCTTCTGTGTGTGAAGGAGCGTCCTGAAAACTTGTCTCTTCCGCATAAAAACGCACGCCGGACACAGCGCGCGATACAATGGTAGTAGGGTGTCGAATCCAGATGGATCTGGCGTTTACGTGCAAGGGGCATAGGTCAGTTTGTTCCGGTTTCGTAACGTTACAAGTTACGGTACTCGATCCTGGTATACAGAGCAACGATGACTTCTTCGGTTTTCAGGCCGACAAGATCTTTCAGGCTTGGTCAAGTGAGTGGATATTGACAGGTTTGTGGGTGTCTTTGTTTATTTCAGGATCTGCTGCAGGCAATGCAGGTACTGTTTTTCGTCTGGCAGTGTATTGTTTCTTTGTGCTTCCCACAGCACAGAGCCTAAGCATTCGATCATCTGGTGTTCCGCTTGATGAGAATCTTTGAGTTGATTGCACAGCTGGACATAGATTTCGCGTATTCCGGCAGGACGGCCCGCCTGCAACTGTTCGTGCAGCGCGATATGCATACCCATATGCAAAAAGGGATTGCTTTGTCTGCCTTCAGGACTGTAGTCCTGGTCAAGCGCCGTGTCATCTCCTTCCATCAAAGGGTGATATTCCGGATGCATGGCTAAGACTGCGGTGATAATATTTTCCAGCGAAGAAAGTGGCTGTCCATGTTTTTTCTTTTTCCAGGCCTGTTTGAAGAAAGCGCGCATTTGTTGGCGGTCGTTGGGCAGCAGCATGGCAATGTTCACTCGACTTGTTTGTCTTTGTATTCACAAAGGTCTTCGATGAGGCATGCGCCGCAGCGTGGTTTGCGTGCGATGCAGGTATAACGGCCGTGCAGGATCAGCCAGTGGTGGGCGTTCAGTTTGTGCTGTGCAGGCACTGACTTGAGCAGTTTTTTCTCGACTTCCAGGACTGTTTTGCCGGGTGCAATGCCCGTGCGGTTTGCGACCCGGAATATGTGGGTGTCCACGGCGATGGTCGGTTCGCCGAACGCGGTGTTGAGTATGACGTTGGCTGTCTTTCTGCCCACACCGGGTAATGCTTCAAGTGCTTTGCGGTCCCGGGGGACACGGCCCTGATGTTGCGTGACCAGGATCTTACAAGTATTGATGACGTTTCGGGCCTTGGTGTTGTACAGACCGATTGTTTTAATCTGTTGTTTTAATCTTGTCAGGCCGAGATCAAGCATGGCCCGCGGTGTTCTTACTTTTTCGAACAAGTTTTTGCATGCCTTGTTGACACTGACATCGGTGGCCTGGGCGGACAGCATTACCGCGATCAACAGCTGGAAATTATTCTTGTACTTGAGTTCCGTAGTGGGCTGCGGGTCGTTTTTTCTGAAGCGTTCGAAAATCTGGTGGCGTTTCTCGCGGTTCATTGCTTTGTACTTGTCTGCTGCCGTTTAGGTGTACATGCTGGCGGTAAGAGCGTCTTCCAGCCGGTGTCAGTCAGGGTCTGACTGCATTTTCCAGGGTGACAGTCCTGGATACGCGCTCGGCGAGGCGTTTGTCGATGATGTTTTTCAGTGCGAGCAGCAGCCCCAGTCCGAGAAAGGCGCCTGGGGGCAGGATGGCAAGCAGAAAGCCTCCGTAGTCCTTGTCAAAGACGATGACCCAGTCTTTGGGATGGCTAAAGAACAGGGTCTCGCCAAACATCAAGTCTGCCTGTGCAAACAGGGTACCCGCACCGATTATTTCACGTGCGCTGCCAAGTATTACCAAGACCAGCGTAAAGCCAAGTCCCATCATCAGCCCGTCGAAAGAGGATTTGAGCGCGGGGTTTTTCGCCGCAAAGGACTCAGCCCTGCCGATGATCACACAGTTGGTGACGATCAACGGGATGAAAATTCCCAGGGTGTCGTAGAGATCGATAAAAAATGCCTGCATATTCAGTTCGATAATCGTGACCACCGAGGCGATTACCAGTACAAAGACCGGGATACGTACCTCCTGGCGTACCCAGTTGCGTATCAATGAGACGATAAGGTTGGAACTGACCAAAGTCAGTGTGGTCGCCAGTCCAAGGCCCAGTGCATTGATAAAGCTGTTGCTTACTGCAAGCAGCGGGCACAGGCCCAGCAGCTGCGTCAGCGCAGGATTGTTGTCCCACAAGCCGTTTTTAGTGATTTCCCGGTAAGAAGTCATGGTTTGTCCGTTGTGTTATGTGCCGGTACCGTTTTCTGCATACGGAACAGCCTGTCCCGGTTTCTCACCGCGTATTTTAACACCCTGTGGACTGCCTTTACTACCGCTCGTGGGGTAATGGTGGCGCCTGTAAACTGGTCGAACTGCCCGCCGTCTTTTTTGACATGCCAGCCTGGTTCACCTGGGTTGGTCAATGACTTATCGTTAAAACCTGTGATCCAGTTTGACTTACGTATATCGATACCATCTCCAAGTCCTGGTGTTTCTTTGTGGTCTACCACACGGACACCTGAGATGGTTCCATCATGGCGCACACCTATCAGCAGTTCTATGTCACCATTGTAACCGTCCGGTGCAAACGCAGTAAATACCAGCGCTACGGGCTTTCCTTGTTTGCGTGCCCGGTAGACACTGACCGCCTTGTCCGTGCCGAAGGTGGCACGGTCTGTAATTTCAATTTTGTCGTCGAGAATCGCGTTGTCGTATTCGTCAGGCCTGACGATTTTGTTCAGACTGCGCAGGCGCTTTTTGATTTTCTGTGCTTCGATTTTGTCGTGGGTTTTGTAGTGCGTGTAAGCGACCAGGCCGGCCCCGATCAGCGCGAACAGTCCCAACAGCAACGCGGTAACGAGAATTTTCTTCATGGTTTTCTGGTTTTGTGCCCGAATGCATCGGACTGCGTGTAATAGTCCAGGGTCGGTGTGGCCATGTTCATCAAGAGTACGGCAAAGGCGATCCCATCCGGGTAGCCGCCCCAAGTGCGTATAATATAAGTAAACAACCCGACGCCAATACCAAAATAGAGCCTCCCACGGTGGGTCGCTGCACAAGTCACAGGGTCGGTTGCGATAAAGAAGGCTCCCAGCATCGCACCACCACTGAACAACTGAAACAGCGGCGGCAGATAATTGTCCGAGTCGTACACATAAAACAGGCCAGCCATCAAAAACATCGTTCCCAGCATCGCGACAGGGATCTGCCAGCCGATCAGTTTGCGATACAGCAGCCACAGCCCGCCGAGCAGGAAAAAGAAATTGACCCATTCCCAGCCGCTGCTCCCCAGCAGGCCGAATAATTGTGGGTGTCTTATTTCGCTCAGGGTCTTGCCGCGCTCAAGTTCGCTTTTGACTTTGTCGAGCGGTGTCGCTGAGGTAATGGAGTCGATTTTGCTGTGGGCGCCGGGCTTGCCGGGGTTTTGTTTCGGTTTGTGTGGGGTGGTTTGATGAATGATCGTATCGATCAATCCGGGTTTGGATTGTTGTGAAGCATTGAACCATTGTGTGGTCATGACTTGGGGAAACGAGATCATTACCACGACATAACCAATCATCGCCGGATTGAACAGGTTCTGGCCTAGCCCGCCATACAGGTGTTTGCCGACAATGATCGCAAACAGAGTCGCAATGGTGACCAGCCACCAGGGAGCCAGCGACGGCAGGCAGAGTGCAAGCAGTACGGCGGTGACGATGGCGCTGTAGTCACGCAGGAAAAAACCGACTGGTTTTCTGCGCCACCAGAGAATCAGTGCTTCAGACGTGACCGCAACGACACTGGCCAGCAGCATATTGAACAGCACCCCATAGCCAAAAAAATAAACATAAGCCAGCACGCCTGGGATCAACGCCAGCAGCAACTGGCGCATCACGCTGCCGACGGATTGGGGAGTAATCAGTGTAGAGTCAGTCATTAAAAGTCAGTGCCTGGCATGTTTTATGATTCGGGATCCGGGTTCGTAGTGGAAGTGGCCCGTTTCAGCTTCTGACGCCGTTTTTCCGCCTCCTCGATTTGTCGCTGTTGTGCGGCGGTCAGGGCCTCAGTGTTTTTTGGAACAACCTGTTGTTCGGCTTTCTTTCGTTGTACCCGTTCTATGGCCTGTTGTATTGCGGCTTTTTTGGGATCGGGTTGCGCATGCGTTTTGCGATCCAGCGCCGCCTTCTTACGTTTGCGGCGTTCCTCGAGCTCGCGTTTTTGCCTTTCGATTCTGGCTTGGCGGAATTCAAAGCGTTTTCGAGCCCGTTCCGATTTCTGCCTGTCTTTTTCCGTCGCCCAGATTTCGTCCTTAGCGAACCGGTAGTACTGGACCAGCGGGATATGGCTGGGACAGACAGCTGCACAACAGCCGCATTCGATACAATCGAACAGGTTGTAGTCCTGGGCTTTGTCGAATTCGCGTGCCTTGCTGTGCCAGTAGAGCTGTTGCGGCAACAGCTGCGCGGGACAGACATCGACACAGGCGCCGCAGCGGATACAGGGGTATGGCTTGTGCTGCTGCGTGTTTAGCGTCTGTACACCAACCAGCAGGCAGTTGCTGGATTTGGTGACCGGAATCTCACTGCGACTGATTGGAAATCCCATCATTGGCCCGCCGATCGTCAATGGGCTGGCCGTTGTTTGCGGGTTGAAGCCGCCACAGGCATCGATCAGCTCAGTCAGCGGCGTGCCGATCAATGCTTCGATATTGCCGGGTCGCGTGATCCCCTGGCCGGTGACGGTGACGATCCTGGAAATCAACGGCTCGCCCAGGCAGACAGCACGATAGATGGCATACGCAGTGCCGACGTTATGGCAAAGCACGCCAATGTCACTGGGCAGGCCGTTGGCAGGGACCTCCTTGCCGGTGACTGTCTTGATCAGCTGCTTCTCACCGCCGGCAGGATAACGCGTGGGTGTCTTGAGAAGGCTGATTTCAGCGCCCGGCACCGGTTGTGCCGAAGCCAGGGCCTGTTCAAGCGCTGTGTGGGTGTCTTTGACTTCATCTTCGACACACAGCAGGCAGTGTTTGACCTGCAATGCATGTTGCAGAATCCGGATACCATCGATGATCTGTGGTGCGCGTTCGCGCATCAGCGCATTGTCACAGGTGATATAAGGTTCACATTCCGCCGCATTGATGATCAGGGTCTGGATCTCGTGCTCAACCGCGTTGTCGAGCTTGACGTGGGTCGGAAACGCTGCGCCGCCAAGTCCAACGATCCCCGCATCACGAATCGTCTCGCGCAAGGCTGCCGGGGTGATTGTGTGGATGTCCGTGATTGCGGCGGTTTCGTGGGTGTCCCGGATTTGCTTGATTTTGTCGTGCCATTGGTCGTGGCCGTCGGTGTCGATGACGATACACGGGGCGCTGAGGCCGGAGGGGTGGGGGACGGGGTGGTTTTCGATCGCGGTCACGGTGCCGGAACTTGAGGCGTGGATCGGTGCGGCAACACTGGCCTGGGTCGTTGCGATCTGCTGTCCTTTCAATACCTTGTCACCGACTTTGACCAGGGGTTCGGTCTCGACGCCGATATGCTGTTGTAGCGGGATCGTCAGCCTGGCCGGGACCGGCAGGGACTGGATCGGCCGGGTCAATGATTCTTCCTTGTGGCCCGGCAGGCGCAGGCCACCGTAAAAATCCCAGAGTTTGTCGTTCAGCCTGGTCATGGGCGGTCAGGCAGCTTCATGCTGTTTGTGGGTGTCCTGCACTGGTGGTTGGTGGCTGTCCGGGATTTCGGGCATTGACCATTTCCAGGTTTCGAGGGTCTGGGCGACGGGGACGATCTGGATGCAGTCTTCGGGGCAGGGGGGGATACAGAGGTTGCAACCGGTGCATTCGTCGCTGATGACGGTATGCATCATTTTGGCCGCGCCAAGGATCGCGTCCACTGGGCAGGCCTGGATACACAGGGTGCAGCCGATGCATTCCTGCTCATCGATGACCACCACGGTTTTCTCCGCTGCCTCGCCGTGTTCCGGGTTCAGCGGTTTGACATCGCGTCCGAGCAGATCGGCCAGTGCGACGATGGTCTGTTCGCCGCCGGGCGGACACTGATTGATATCGGCCTCACCACTGACGATGGCTTCGGCGTAAGGCCGGCAACCGGGATAGGTGCACTGTCCGCACTGGGTCTGTGGCAGCAAGGCGTCGACCCGGTCTACGATTGGATCAGCTTCGACCCGGTACCTGACTGCGGCATAGGCCAGGATCAGGCCGAAGCCCAGCGCCAGGCCGGCAATGACGATAATTGCGTTTAGCATGATTCCAGTAGCATGATTCCAGGGCAGTACCTACGAAATTCTGTTCAGGCTATTGTACCATAAGGATTTTCACCAGATTGCAGTCTAGTGCAATCTGGTGATGGGTAAAATACATACAATGGGATAGTCGGGTCAGAGATTACCGAGGCCGGAAAAACCCATAAATGCCAATGACATCAGCCCGGCGGTGATCAACGCGATCGCGTTGCCCCTGAACGGCAGCGGCACATCGGCGCCGGCGATACGTTCGCGCATCGCCGAGAACAGGACCAGTACCAGTGAAAAGCCGAGTGCAGCGCCAAAGCCATACAGGATGGACTCGATGAATCCGCTGTTCTGCTGTATGTTCAACAGCGCGACACCGAGCACCGCACAGTTGGTGGTGATCAATGGCAGAAAGATACCCAGTACCCGGTACAGCACAGGGCTGGTTTTATGCACGAACATCTCGGTAAACTGTACCACCGCCGCGATCACCAGGATAAACGCAATGGTCTTCAGATACTCCAGGTGCAGCGGTACCAGCAGGAATTCATACACCAGGTAGCTGCTCATCGACGACAGAGTCAGTACGAAGGTGGTCGCCAGCGACATACCGATCGCGGTTTCCAGTTTGCGTGACACGCCCATGAAAGGGCACAACCCAAGGAACTTGACCAGTACGAAATTGTTGATCAATGCCGTGCTGATCAGGATAAGCAGGTATTCTTTCATCGTGTTCCGGCCCTTGCCGTTTACTTGACCCGCATTCCGGGCTGCGCGCCCTCGTCCGGCTGCAGGATCCACAGGTCCTTGCCCCCGGGACCGGCCGCCAGCACCATCCCTTCCGAGATACCGAAGCGCATCTTGCGCGGCGCCAGGTTGGCGACCATCACCGTGTGCCGGCCGATCAACTGTTCAGGCTCGTAAGCGGACTTGATGCCGGCGAATACCTGCCGCTGGCTGTCGCCAAGATCGAGTGACAGCTTCAACAGCTTGTCTGCGCCCTCGACATGTTCGGCATTGACGATTCTGGCGATGCGCAGATCGATCTTGGCGAAATCGTCGATGCTGATCAGCTTGTCTTTAGTCTTGTCTGTCGTGTCGGTCGTGTTAGTCGTGTCAGTCATGGTTTTCTTGTTCGCCTCGAGTAATTGCTCAATGTGCTGGTCTTCGATGCGCGAGACCAGGTGTTGGTAACGGTTGATTTTGTGGTCGAACAGCAGCGTCCTGTGATCGTCCCACTGCAAGGGGCGGATATTCAGGAACGCTTCGACCTGTTGTGCGATCTGCGGCAGTACCGGCTTCAGATAAAGTGTCAACAGCCGGAACACGTTGAGATTGACCGTACACAGTTCATGCAGACGTTGTGTCTGCGCCGTGTCGCGCGCCAGTTCCCAGGGCTTGGTCTGGTTGATAAATTCATTGGCGGTATCGGCCAGCGCCATGACCTCACGGATCACGCTGCTGTACTGGCGCTCGGTGTAGTACCGGCGCAGCGAAGCCGCCTGTGCCCTGAACTGATCGAGCCATTGCAGGTCGCCATCCGGCAGCCGCGCACACAGCATGCCGTCGAATTGTTTGTGCACGAAGCCCGCGGTGCGGCTGGCGATATTGGCAAACTTGCCGACCAGGTTGCTGTTGATACGCGCGACGAAGTCCTTCAGGCTCAGGTCGATATCCTCGACATGTTGATTGAGCTTGGCGGCGAAATAAAACCGCAGGTACTCCGGTTTCAATGCCGGAATATCGAGATAGGAGCGCGCGGTGATAAACGTGCCCCGTGACTTGGACATCTTGCGCGCATCGACGGTCAGAAAACCATGCACGAAGATTTTGCTTGGCGTGCGGTAGCCGGCCCTGGCCAGCACCGCCGGCCAGAACAGTGCATGGAAACGCAGTATGTCCTTGCCGATAAAATGGTACAGCCCGCACTCGCTGTCCGGTTTCCAGAACTCGTCGAAATCCGCCTTGCCGGTGGTGTCACAAAAATGCTTGAAGCTGGCCATGTAGCCGACCGGCGCATCGAGCCAGACATAGAGGTATTTGTCCTTTTCCCCAGGCACCTCGAAGCCGAAATAAGGTGCATCGCGCGAGATTTCCCAGTCACGCAGGCCGCCCTCGAACCATTCTTCGAGCTTGTTTTCCGATTCCTGCTGCAGCGGTTTTTCAGTCTGCTGCGGACTCAGCCGGCCGGCCTTCCACTGCTTCAGCAGGTCTTCACAGGCTGACAGCTTCAAAAACAGCTGTTCGGTATCACGCATCACCGGTGTGGCACCCGAGACCGTCGAACGCGGATTGATCAACTCAGCGGCAGAGTAGGTGGTGTGGCACTCCTCGCAGTTGTCGCCGTACTGATCCTGCGCATGGCATTTCGGACACTCGCCCTTGACGAAACGGTCCGGCAGG
>JALUUZ010000049.1 GCA_027021095.1 Gammaproteobacteria bacterium | reverse complement strand
GAAACATGGTTTTACGTCCTTGACAGGCGATTCCGCCTGCAAAACTGCGAAATTTATATGGTATGAAGTTTGTGACTATCGACAGCATCGACCAGGAAATTGAAGTGCCGGAATGGGATGTTGCGTTAGAGGCGCTGATTCGTGACGAGTTTGCCAAACAAGGCAGGCTCTGTCTTGAGGATCTTAGGCGCCTGGCGGCGGAGTATTCCATCCGCTTCGACGATCTGTTTACGACCTTGTTCGAACTGGTCATTCATGGGCGGTGGCATTACGTCGATGCTGAAAACAAACACAGGACCTTGACCAGGGCAGAGCTGGGACGCTTGTTTATCGGTGCGCGGATCCATTACAAGGATGTCCGGCACTACAACGGTCACTGGTTTCCTGGCGCGGCATAGCCGGGACTGCAGCTAGGAGGCGGCTGATGGCAACACACTACAAAATTGTTTTCAATGGGAAGATAGCACCGCACGCGACACTTGAACAGGCGCAACAGAACCTGGCGAAGCTGTTCAAGACCTCGGTGGACAAGATTGCCAGCCTGTTCAGTGGCAGACTGGTGGTGATCAAGGATAAGCTGGATAAGGATACCGCAGTCAAATACCATGCAGCCTTGTTCCGCAGCGGCGCGGAGTGTGAAATTCAGGAGGTCGTCAGCCAATCTCCGGCAGGCGCCGAGTCCGCACAGTCTGACCGGCGGCCGGCTCAACGACCTGGCATAGCAAACAACGCAGTGCCGCAGCAAGACCAGGCTGCAGCAGCGTGCGCCCCGTTACCCACGCCGGAGTCCTCACCGCAAGCGCCTGACGAGGACGGACAGTCGATGATTGCGCCACCCGGTGCCGTGCTGGTCGAACCTGTCAAAGTCGAACCGCTGTCGGTCGATACCAGCCGCCTGAGCCTGGCAGAGGCCGGGGCGGTATTGGTCGAGGCGGAACCGGTACCGGAGCCAGAGATCGACACCAGTTCGCTGTCGATCGTCAATAGCGATAAACAGTAGTTTGCCGATAAGCTGGCGTATCAGGCTGGCTGGTTGCGGTCGATTTTCAGAATCTTACATGACACGATATAGTCGCCGTTCTGGTTGATGATACTGCGCCTGACCTCGCATTGGCCGGACAGCTCCGGGACCAGCGTGTTGCTGCATTTCTTGACCTGGAAGGCCATATGGGTGTTGGATTCTATTTTCTGCGTGCAGATCATCGAAAAACCGGTAGCGGACAGGTCGAACAGTTTTGCCAGGATCCATTTGTCGTGCTGTGCCAGTTTGTACAGGATCGGGCATTCAGCCGGAATTCTCGGGAATTTTCTTTTTTCATCATAGGCTGTGTCCACGGGCGGTGCTCCTCGTTGTCTGCGGTTGCGCTCAGGTGTCTGGATGATAAAACGATTCAGCGTTTCCTTAGACATCGGCAAGCCGGGAAAAAGGTTGAAACCGGTACCACCTTGCGGAAGTTATGTACATTGAAAAATCATGGTATTTCTGCGACACTCCGCTGCATCGCCGTCAACAGTCGTCTGCCACTTAATTTTTGTGCAAGTGGAAGGTAAGATAGATGCTTTGAGGCAGCAGGTAGTCTTTGTCGATGTGGCGTAAAATAAAAGGCTTTGTGTTTTCGTTGAGTCCGTTGCGGATCATGCTGATGAGTACCGCAATTATCATGATTTTTTTCCCGGCCTCGCCAACGGCGGATATGGAGTACCATGGCTGGAAGATGCTGACCACGCTGATGGTGCCGGTGTTCGTGCCGATGGTGGCGCTGGTGTTGTTGCTGGACGCGCTGATGGCCAGGGTGGTGATGGGGGAGTACCAGGGTGAGACACGGAAGCACTACCGCACGATCATCCTGGTCGATTTGTTGCTGGCCTTGCTGCTTGTGGCTGCATGGTTTCCGTTTTTTGCCGCTATTATGGGTTCAGGGTAAACAGATGTATAAGGGCTTGAAATGTACCGTTATCGTCAACTTGCGTTATCGCTCTTGCTGGCGCTCAGCAGCATGCCGCCTGCTGCGCCGGCGGCAGAACCCCCACCGGCAGCCGGGGTTGCAGTCACCCAGTCTGAATCGGTACGTAACTGGATAAGGAGTGCGCAAAAAGGCGACCGTGAAGCGCAGTACAACCTGGGACTGATCTACGAGCAGGGGCTGGGGTTGGAAAAGGATCTGGCCAAAGCGCTGTTCTGGTACAAGAAGGCAGCACAGCAAAAGCATGCGACCGCTGCGTACAATTACGCGTCGATGCTGCATCATGGCAAAGGGGTGGCGCCCGATCTCAGGCAGGCGGTCTACTGGTATGCACGTGCAGCCAACCTGGGGAATGTCGTTGCCCAGGCCAGCCTGGGTTATCTCTATTCCGTGCAGTCCTCGCCGCTGGCAGACCCAAAAAAGGCGCACTACTGGCTCGAGCGTGCCGCCAAGCTGGGGTACCCGGAGGCGCAGTTCAACCTGGCGCTGTTATATTCAACCGGCCGGGGGGTCAGGCTGAACTATGTCAGCGCCTATGCGTGGTTTTCGGTTTCGGCGGCCAATGACTATGCGAACGCCGCCAAGAGCCGGGACATCGTGGCCAGCCGGATGGACAAGAAGCAGCTGCAGCAGGCTCAGGCACTGGCAAAGCACCTGATGACTCTCTATTTCAAAAAATTTTCACCCGGAAAATAACAGCCGGCCTCGCTGGTACAGCGCGTACGTTTTATATTAGAATGCCTGCTGCGGCCTGTTGACAGGCAGTGGATGAATAGCAGTCAGACATACGTGATGTAGAGAATAGAGATGGCTTCCGGTTCGAAAACGATTATCATTGCCGCCTTGATCGGCAATACCCTCGTAGCCCTGTCGAAATTTATCGCGTCGTTTATTTCCGGCAGTTCGGCGATGTTTTCAGAGGCGATTCACTCTGTCGTCGATACCGGGAACCAGGCGCTGCTGCTCTACGGCATTTCCCGGGCGGCCAGGCCGGCCGACGAGCAGTTTCCGTTTGGGTATGGCAAGGAAGTCTATTTCTGGAGCTTTGTCGTTGCAATCCTGATTTTTTCGGTCGGCGCCGGTTTATCGATTTACGAAGGGGTGCATTATCTCTACAAGCCCAAGCAGATTGGTGACCCGCTCATCAATTACGTGGTGTTGTCACTGGCCATCGTTTTCGAAGGCGTGGCCTGGGGCATGGCATGGCGGCAGTTTCGCCGGGAAAAGGGCCGCTGGGGAATGGTCGAAGCGGTCAGGCGTGAAAAAAATCCGTCGACTTTTGTGATCCTGTTCGAAGACAGTGCGGCGTTGGCCGGACTGCTGATCGCGTTTCTGGGCATCCTGCTGAGTCAATACACCGGCAACGCGGTCTATGACGGGATCGCGTCGTTGATCATCGGCCTGATTCTGGGATGTGCAGCGGTCTGGCTGGCGTACGAGACCAAGGGCTTGCTGATCGGCGAGAGTGCCAATACCGAGGTGGTGCAGAGTATCCGGCGGCTGGTGCAGCAGAATCCCAACGTCGTGCATGTCAATGAAGTGCTGACGCTGCACATGGGGCCGGAATACATCCTGGTGAACCTGAGTGTCGATTTCAATGACGAACTCGATGCGACTGCGATCGAACAGGCGGTCGTGTTTATCGACCGCCAGATCAAGAAGAAACATCCACTGATCAAGCGCGTTTTTATCGAAGCCGAGGCACGTATGGCAAGGGTGGCAAGATAATGGCACAAGTAAAAGTGTTGTTTGTCTGCCTGGGAAATATCTGCCGCTCGCCGACGGCCGAGGGAGTGTTTACCCGGCTTGTCGACGCGCAGGCGCTTGGGGACCGGATCCAGGTCGATTCGGCCGGTACCCATGCCTATCATGTCGGTGCCGCGCCGGACCGACGTGCGCAGCAGGCGGCCAGAAAGCGGCATATCGACATCAGCCATTTGCGTGGCCGCCAGGTCGACCGGCGCGATTTTGAACAGTTCGACTATATCCTGGCGATGGATCACGACAACTATACGCACCTGTTGCAGATGTCTCCACCTGAACACGAGCACAAAGTCAGCCTGTTATTGCCATTTGCCGGCAGCGAGGAGTTACCGGACGAGGTTCCCGATCCTTACTATGGCGGTACCGACGGTTTCGAGCGTGTGCTGGATATGATCGAGCAGGCGGCCAGCGGCCTGCTCGAGGCGATCAAGCAAAGACATTTCTGACCACCAGCGCGCGGCAATCAGCTGTCTTTTTTGATCGAG
>JALUUZ010000048.1 GCA_027021095.1 Gammaproteobacteria bacterium | reverse complement strand
ACGAGTATTGAAACAGCTCCATGATCCGGCACCGGTCGCTGGAATCGGGCTGGTGACCAGGCCGAGGAGCTTTTACTATGATCCGACGGTGACGCTTGGCCGTGATATCCGTGACCACAGTGGCAGACTGCTTTATCCAAAAGGCACCAGGATCAACCCGTTCGATACGGTCAGCATGTCCACGGACCTGGTGTTTATCAAGGGCGAGATGCCGTCGCACCTGCGTTGGGCGACGGCCTATCAGCGGAAGTCGTCCCGGCGGGTCAATATCATATTGGTCTCAGGGCCGATCATCCGCCTGATGCGTAAGCACAAAAAAAGATTTTATTTCGATCAGCAAGGAAGGCTCAGTACCCAGCTGGGGATCAGGCGTGTCCCGGCAGTGGCCTACCAGGAAGGCAGGAGAATACGCATCGATGAGGTGCCGGTCAGATGAGGCGGCTGGGTTTGCTTCTGGCTGTCTGCACAGTCCTGTTTTTCCCGCTGACGGACCGGTTGCAGGGAGCGGGTGGCCCGGGCACGGTCAAGACCGTTGTGGCCAAGGGCCTCTGCAAGGGGCGTTGGCTGAATCCCCTCACCGATATCTGCTGGAGCTGCCTGTTTCCGGTGTCGTTGGGTTCGTTCAGTTTGTACGGGATGGCGGGAATGCGCGATATTCCGAACTATCCTTCGCCAGTCTGCATCTGTCCGTCCAAACGTCCGCCCTGGTTTCGTATCGGGCTGGCTGTCGGCTTTTGGGAGCCTGTGCGAATGAGCGAGGCGGTGCGTACCCCGTTTTGTTTTCCAAGCATGGCCGGCATGCTGATCGACCTTGGTGCAGTGCTGCCGAACTGGGGTACGAACGATCGAAAACGAGAGGGCGAATCCTCACGTACCGGTTTCTACCAGATGCACTGGTTCAAATATCCAGTGCTCTATTGGTTGAACAACATGGTCAACACCGCCTGTGATCAGCAGGAGAGTTTCGATATCGTATGGATGACCGAGCTCGATCCGCTGTGGGCGAATGCCGAACTGACGTTTATCCTGCAGCCGGAAGCGGCACTGTTCGCGAATCCCGTCGCCGTCGCCGCCTGTGCCGCTGACTGTGTGGCATCGACCACCTGGACGCCGCTGGATGCCTTGTTCTGGTGTGCCGGCTGTCACGGCGTGCTGTACCCGTTCGCCGGGCACCAGTCCTCGTTCAAGGGCGGGATACAGGGGTCGCTGTTGTCCACCGAGAAATTGATCGCAAAACTGGCCAGGTTGACCTTGACACAGGTGACTTCCGGGCCGGAGGCGATTTGTGGCCCTATTCCCACGCTGGTCATCAAGAAATCCCAGTACCGTACCCAGCTGGCCTATCCAATCCCGCAGCTGGGTGCCGGGCCTTTTTGTTGCAACCCGTTCGGCGCCAACGAAAACCTGTGGGGTGCGGGCCGGGAGTTTCCGTTTTTTGGTGAGGATTTCGTGCACCTGATCTGGCGTAAACGTAACTGCTGCCTGTCTTACTGAGGCGCTGCCGCTATCAAGGAGTCGATGATGAACAAGGGCTGGAAGAGATATTGTGTTGCCGCCGGCGGATTGATCCTGGTGTCTGCGCTGTTTGCCAAGTCCGGTGTCTCGACACAGCAAAAGACGCGCCTGCTGCTCGAACAGGCAGAAAAGCAGATGAAAGCAAGGTCTGCCCAGCGGACTCTGCGCAGGATGCTGGACGAGGCGGAATCCATGCTGCGGCGTGGTGAACTGCGACGAAAAATACTATTGATGCAGCAAGCGATCGGCAGATCATCGAACAAGGTAAATCCTGCCGGGCACAGCTTCAATGGTATTTCTGTGCGCGAGGATCTGCGGCGGATGGATTTGAACAAGCTGCTGGCACAAAAGGATTCTGCAGCGCAGCCTTCGCGCCACAGGTACAGGCTGCTCGTGTTCGTTTCCTTCAGCATGCCGGTTTCCAGCCTGAAAGCACTTTACGAGGATGCGGACAGGATCGGTGCGCCGTTGCTGCTGCGCGGCCTGGTCAACAACCGGCTGCGCGACACGGCGCTGGCGATGCGCAGCGTACTCGATATACAGAAGGGTGCCAAGGTCACCGGAAAGACCCAACGCAGACGTACAGGCTTCCTGGTTGACCCGAACAGTTTCAAGCGGCTGAAGATCAGCAGGGTACCGGCGTTCGTCTACCTGCGCAACGGCGAACTGCAGCTGAAATGCGGCCGGCCGGACCGTTGTGCGAAGTCCAGCATCGATTACGACGTCGTGTATGGAGACATCACGCTGCGCAAGGCAATCGAACGTATCGCGCACAGGCAGGAGGATAAATGGCTCAAGACCTATCTGCAAAGACTCAGCGACCGGTTTTGATCGGCAGGATACTGTCGTGCGGTTTTCTGGCCTGCGTGATGACCGGATCGTCTGCAGACATGAATCAAAGCTACCAGGATGGAAAAAGGTTCGGCCAATCGAGGATGAAAACGAACAAGACGATGAATGGAAACAACAACAGCCAGGTCGTGCCCCGGTACCCGGGCACGGCAGTGCCGCAGTCGCAGTTGTATCGTAATCCATCGGCGATCGGCAACGATGCGGCGAAGGCGGCGGAACGCAACGATGCCGCCCGGTTTCTGAAACGCTCGTACGCGGACCGGCCGGTGATCGTGATCGAGCCGGCCAAGGATCCTGTGACTCGCCAATCACGCAGGATTCAGCAGGATCCGCGCAAGGTGCTGGGTGATCCGGATGCTGCGGCCCGCCGTTGTAAGACGGTGCAGACCGGCTGTACGACCCGTTTCAGGCAGAAACGCTGTGACGAAGCGCTGCGCACGGAAAAACGCCAATGCACCAAAGTGTTGACGGTTACAGTTAGGCAGAACAAGACCTGTGTACAGGGTAGTTGGTACAAGACGGCTGGAACGAGCCTGGGATCGAGCCTGCAGGTCTACTGTGATCTGAACGACACCACGCAGTTACGGTTTCGTTTCGCACCCAGTGTATGGAGACGTGGTGTCTGCGCGCCGGGAAGCAGCAAAGGCAATATTCGCTGGAAGCCTTCGCCTTTCTATCTGGCAGACTTCACTGTCCCTTATCCAAATAATTACCCGCGTAACAAGACTGTGTGGATAAGTCATGATCCGTTTAAAACCGGGGGGCCGCTGTCGTACGTCGGTAAGGGATCACGCTGTCTGCCGATCGCACTGGTACTGGAGCGTGGTGTGTGCGATGCAAACGGCAACTGCAGTTTCCGTTTCCGGTCGATGAACCCGGCTTATGGTGCTGCCTATTACCGTTGCACCAAAAGCAACCGCGTGGTGTTCCCCGGCCCGTGTCCGGACGGTTCGCGCGGACAGCCGGTAGGCGGTTACCTGTTGGTGCTCAATTTCAAAAAGCCGGCCAAACAGTACCTGGAAACAGACCGCTGGGATGATCGCTGCACAAACCTGGCCTCGAGGCTTGGTAAAACCTGTGAGCTCGTCGCATCGAAATGTGTCGATGGCCCATCTGTCAAACAGATCGGCGGTTCACCGGTAAAAAGAAAATGCTGGCGATACCAGCAGTCCTACCGCTGTGCGGCAGGTCCCAGCAGTAACAGTTGTAAGGCGCTGCGCGACCAAGGGTGCGAGCAGACGGACTCGCGTTGTGTCTCACGCTTCCCCGGTTCCGGAATCTGCTCGGTATTCAGGCAGACTCTGCGCTGTCCGGTCAAGGTCTGCACGCGGACCAGAAAGCTCTGCGGCGCACAGTTGTATTGTCTGAACGGGCGATGTGACGATCGTACCTACCAGCCTGACCGGAACTATCCATTGGCGGCAAGTGTGTTGTCTGCACTGGAGGATGCAGCGAAAGATTTCGATGCGGCGGCGAACGAGATATTCAAGGGAACCGCCCGGCGCTGCCGTAAGGCGGCAGCCGGATTCGCCAATTGCTGTAAGCTCAAAGGCTGGGGCGTCGATGCCGGGCTGGCCCAGTGCAGCGAAAGCGAGCAACTGCTGGCCAAGGCCAGGACCAGCGGCCAGTGTCACTATCTCGGGAGTTTCTGCAGTTCGAAAGTGCTGAACTGGTGTGTACGCCGCAGTGACAGCTTCTGCTGTTTCGGCTCCAAGATCGGACGCATTATTCACGAGCAGGGCCGGGTACAACTCGGAATACGCTGGGGCACGCCTAAAAATCCAGTATGCAGAGCTTTCAGCGTGGCGGAGTTTCAGCGCCTGGACTTTGCAAAAATGGATTTTTCCGAGTTCTACCAGGATGTGATGGCAAAAACCACG
>JALUUZ010000047.1 GCA_027021095.1 Gammaproteobacteria bacterium | reverse complement strand
AGGCGGGGAAACCGAATACGATACCGAACTGACTGAACGCCTGGTTGACCAGGTAAAACCCCATTCCGATCAACATCCCGATCAACAGCCTCTGGCCGGCATTGGTCGAACGCACTGCATTGAAAACAAACGGAATGGCGACGATCAGCATCACCAGCGTCGACAGCGGTGTAAAAATCTTGATCCAGAACGCGACCTCGTAACGCCCGGTTTTGACTCTGACATGCTGCTCCAGCTTCCACAACGACCAGGCTGACAAAGTCTCAGGTTTGACCGACAACACCGTCAGCAAATCCCGGTTGATCAGCTTGCCCCAACGGTCAGTCACGATCTTACGTATCCTTACCCGTTCATTCTCCAGCCTGCTTTCCTGCACGTCGTTCAGATACCATTGCCCGTCCCTGAACTTCGCCGACTTGGCCTCGATCACTGATTTCAGCTTGCGGTTCTGGTCAAAAGTAAAAATACGGATTCCTTTGAGCTGCGAGGAATCGACTACGATTTTCACCTTGATGAAATGCAGGTCATCCCGGGTCCAGAATCCATAACGGCTTTTCAATGACACGAAACCCGACTGCTTGTCCGTTTTCATCTTTTGTGCTTTCTGCTCAGTAACAGGCGCGATCCCTTCGCCGAGAATCGCGGCGAACACCATCAGCACGAGCCCGGCCTTGAGTACCGACCAGACAATGCGCCTGACCGAGACCCCGGAGGCACGGATAACCACGATCTCGTTATGATTGGCCAACGTACCAAGCCCGAACAAGGCGCCGATCAATACCGCAGTTGGAAACAGTTCGTAGGCACGCCTTGGCAGTGTAAGCAGGACATACCAGATCGCCTCGGGCACACCGTAAGCGTTCATCAGGCTGTCCATCTGCCCAAGAAACGAAAAGAACCCGGCGAGCGATACCAACAGAAACAACGTAATCAATACGTTGCCGGTCACCGCAAAACCTATGTAGCGGTCAAGAATCCTCATGCCCGCCCCAGAAAGCGTCTGCCCAGCCAGCGAAAACCCAGCTGCCTGGCGGTCAGCAGGAGCGTCAACAGAAAAACCAGCCCGTGTATCCACCACAATCCGATGGCCGGAGACAACTCTCCCTTGGCCACCTTGGTCTGTGCCAGGCTCAACAGCGCAAAATAGAACACCGACACCAGGATTGCGACGGCCAGCTTGCCGTAACGCCCCTGGCGCGGATTAACCTTACCGATCGGAATCGCAAATAACGCCAGAAAAAACGCGGACAACGGCAGCGAAATACGCCATTGCAGCTCCGCCTGGTCACGTGGATTCTTCGAGATCAGCAGCCGCTCGGTCGGCACCGAATCACGTTTTCTCCGGGCATTGGCCTTGAACTTGGAAATCAGCTTGAACGCGTGCTCCTTGTAACGCGTCATACGGTAGTCCGCCTTGCCGGGGACGCCGTCATAGCGATAGCCGTCCTCAAGCACGAGGTAACGTTCACCGATCTGGTTGAACTCGATCCTGGCCTTGGCCGCCGAGAACACGACGTCGCGGTTACTCAAGCGCGCATAGATAAACACGTTTTTCGTTCTTTTTCTGTCGGGCGAAATCTCTTCGACATAGATGATCCGTTCTCCCCCCCTGATCTCACGAAAGCGTCCTGCACTCAGGCCGGTCACCTCGAGCTTGCGTTCTGCATTGTCGATAATCTTGTATTCGGTCGCCGACGTGCTCGGCCCGACTTTCAGCGAAATCCAACCGGCGAAAAGCGTCAGCGGCAGTGCAAGCAGGATCACGATTTTATACAACTTGCCTATTCCCATGCCGGTCGCGTTGATCGCCACCATTTCATTGTCACGATAAAGCCTGCCCAATACCAGCAGGATCGCCAGGTACAGAGCGAACGGCAACAAGGTGATAAAATAACTGATGGATTTCAACGCCAGCAAAGTGAAAATCAGGTTTGATGGAATATCCCCGGCCGCTGCGTCGGCCAGATAACGAACAAGCCGATTACTGATAAATATCAGTAACAGAACCAGCGAAACCCCTATCAGGGTTTGAAAAATTTCCCTCGCAATATAACGTTCTATGATTGAAAACATGCTGGTTTCTGGGTTTTGACTTTAAATTCTGGCTGGAAAATAAAAACTCTTGGTGTAAACTTGCAAAAACACATCTTTTTTGAGATCGAGACCTTAATTTTTTCAGATCAGGATGCTGGCGCATGAATCAACTGTACAAAGAATAAGCAGCCATCAGCGGGCGCCCTGCTTCGACAACCGGCCCAATACAGACAAGAATACCCTATTTCTGCACATGAGAATATACCGATGGAATTTTTAGTTAAGAGTGGAAACCCTGAAAAACAGCGCACCGCCTGTGTCGTGGTCGGCATCTTCGAACCACGGCGTATGTCACTCGCCGCTGAACAGCTCGACAAAGCCAGTGACGGGTTTATCTCCGCGCTGATCCGCCGCGGCGACATGGAAGGCAAAACCGGGCAGACACTGCTGCTCTACAATGTACCCAACACCCTGTGCGACCGCGTATTGCTGGTCGGCTGCGGCAAAGAACGGGACTTTACGATCAATGAATTTCGCAAGGTCGTGGCAACGGTCACGACCCATCTAAACGAGGGCGGCTCGATGGAAGCCGTTTACTACCTGCCCGAACTCAATATCAAGGGCCGGGACATCGCCTGGAAAATCACGCAATCGGTTATCGCCGCGGACGCTGCGCTCTACCAGTTCGAACAGACAAAAAGCAAGCAGACTGCGGCACGCAGGCCACTGCGCAAGATCACGCTCAGTATCCCCAGCCGCCGTGAACTTGCCAGCTGTGAACGCGCACTGGAAACAGGCAAGGCAATCGCAAAAGGAGTCAGCCTGGCAAAAGATCTTGGTAATCTGCCAGGCAACCTTTGTACCCCGTCCTATCTTGCCGAACAGGCCATGGCACTCAGTAACCGCCACACGGCGATGCACTGCAAGGTGCTTGAAGAATCAGACATGAAAGAACTCGGCATGGGGGCCCTGCTATCCGTATCACGCGGCAGCCGTCAACCGGCAAAGCTGATCGAGCTGCACTACCAAGGTGCCGACAAGGAGCAGAAACCCATCGTGCTGGTCGGCAAGGGACTGACCTTCGATGCTGGGGGAATCTCGCTCAAACCCGCCGCGTCGATGGATGAAATGAAATATGACATGTGCGGGGCTGCCGGCGTATTTGGCGCCCTGTCCGCCTGTGCCGACCTGGGGCTGCCGTTGAATGTCATCGGCCTGGTTCCAAGCTCGGAAAACATGCCGGATGGCGATGCCAACAAACCGGGAGATATAGTCACCAGCATGTCAGGACAGACTATCGAAGTGCTGAATACCGATGCCGAAGGGCGGCTGATTCTATGTGACGCCTTGACCTACGCACAGCAGTTCGAACCGGTCACGCTCATCGACCTGGCCACACTGACCGGTGCCTGTATGATCGCGCTGGGCAAACATGCGCATGGACTGATGTCCAACCACAGCCCGCTGGCACATGAGCTGCTGAATGCCGGCAAGGCGATCGGCGACCGCGCCTGGGAACTGCCGCTGTGGGAGGAATACCAGGAACAGCTTAAGAGCAACTTTGCCGATGTCGCCAATATCGGCGGGCGTGATGCCGGCGCTATCACCGCCGGACTGTTTCTGTCGCGCTTCACCAAGAAAATGCACTGGGCGCACCTGGACATCGCCGGCACAGCCTGGACCAGCGGCAATCAGAAAGGCGCGACCGGCAGGCCGGTTGCGCTGCTGACACAGTTCCTGGTCGACCGTGCCAGGCACCGGAGACATTAGCGGATGACACGTATCGATTTCTATGTCCTCAACGCCGGCAAGCCGGACCACTACCGTTTCGCCTGCCAGCTGACAGAAAAAATCTATAAAACCGGCCACCAGTTGCTGATCAACACCGATTCAGAGTCTGCGGCACAACAACTGGACACGATGCTTTGGACCTTCCGTGACCAAGGGTTTATTCCGCATGCAATCTATCAGCCTCAAGGCGCACAGATCGAGCCGGTACTGATCAGCTGTACAGCGGAACCCGACACCCACAGCGATGTACTGTTGAACCTGACCAACGAGGTACCCAGTTTCTTCAGCCGGTTTCAGCGTGTCGCCGAAATCGTCAGCCAGCAGGAACAACAAAGACAGGCCGCACGCCAGCGCTACAAGTTTTATCGAGACCGGGGTTACCAGATCGTGACTCACGAAATCTGACGCCCGCCTCCGGCTGTAAAAATTTCCTCC
>JALUUZ010000046.1 GCA_027021095.1 Gammaproteobacteria bacterium | reverse complement strand
CTAGCCCGCATTTCTCACCACCTCAGCCATCAAACGGATTTTCACCAATGTTTAAGGTCTGAGCCTGATCCGGGCCTTCGGATGGGGTGGCGTTGACGCAATGAGAGCGTTTTTGTGCCGCTGTGGCGAGTGGAGACGGTGATTTTCGCTGATTTCTTGAACGTCAGGCAAAGAAGCCCCTGTGCCTGCTGCGCAAGCACGGTGGTGGTCCTCGTTGAAACCGGTGCTGAGCTAACAGCGCAACGGGATGCGTTGCAGTCGCTGCATGATCTGCCAGAACAATGCGGCATGGGGGAAGCTTTCAGAAAAAGCGATCCGGACCCGACGGACACTGACTCGGATGTGCGCACCGATCTTGAACAGCTTCAGGCGAATGGTATCGCACTGCGCCTTGGCCATCGATGTACCGTTGAGCACCAGTCGCCGCAAGGTTTGTATCAGCACGTAGGCGAACGAGGAAAAATACAGGCGCAGCTGATTGGAGTCCATCGCGTGCGTTGAGGTGCGATCGGCAAACAGCGCCAGCTGCTGTTCCTTGATCCGGTTCTCCATATCGCCCCGGGCACAATACAGGTCTTCGTACAACATCCGGGCATCCCAGTCCTTTGTGGAGAGCGTGGTGACGACAAAACGCGGGTTTTCGCCCTTCGACAGCTGTTCAGCCTTGCCGATCACACGCCGTTCACGCGACCAGCTTGTCAGGGTGCGGTAGCGAAAATCCTTGAATACGCGTGCCGCCTGGTTAGTCGCCTCGTACTGTGATTTGACCTGCGCCAGTTCGTCGGCAAGGAGCGCCTTCAGACGACTGTTTTTCGCCAGGCCCAGTACATAATCGACGCCATGTGCTTCGCACCAAGCCATCAGATCCTCCCGGCAAAAACCCGAATCGCCGCGCACAATAATCCGAGTCGTAGGCCAGCTCACACGAATACGCCGGATGATACGAGCCAGTTCCTCAACAGAACCAGCCGCACCATCCTGATCCGCTCTGCGCAAGCGGGCACACAAAAGATGCTCACCGCAGAAAATATACAGGGGCAAATAACAATAACCACGATAGTAGCCATGAAAAAACCGGCCTTCCTGGTTTCCATGCAGAGGATCATCGGTCGCATCCACGTCTAGAATAATCTCGGCCGGTTCCGTCTCATAGGCCTCTAAAAACAGATCCACCAGCAGATCGTCCATACGCTCGGGGTCAGCCACAATCTTCTTGTAACGACTGGCCGCATCCGCATCCAGCGGGGTCAACTCCAAACGGTTCAGCGTGCTCTTGCCCGCTAACGCACAGCCTTTATCCTGATCCCGCTTGCGCACTTTGCCCGACACATCCCGTGTATCACTGAGCAGCGCCAGCAGCGGGTCATGACGCAAGGTGTCGTGATCATTGAGATCCTCATAGCCCAGCGCAAGCCCCATGACACGCTGCTTGATCAGCGCCTCCACGGAATGCTCAACCTTGCCAGCGTCTCGATAATCGGTGAAACAACCAGCCAGACGCTTGAGAAGATGGGTGCGATGCTCGACTTCGCGCAGCAACAGTCCACCTCCATCTGAACTGATCTTGCCACCGTCGAATTTTCCCACCACCATACGGCGCCCCAGGCCGTGAAATTCTATCTGATTCGGTGTACACTCTGTCTTCATAAGGCTGTTTTTCCTCCTGGCAATAACTTCTTGTTCCCACAACTGTTATGCCATGAAAAACAGCCTTTTTCCATATCCCTGGTGAGAAATGCGGGCTAGTAACCTGGCGGCTCGACAACGGGCGGCCGCATATCGGGATTGTCGTCGATAAAAAATCAGCGGATGGCAAAAGGCCGATGGTGGTCCACAATATCGGGCTGGGGCCGGTACTCGAAGACATGCTGTTCAAGTACCACATCACAGGACACTACCGCTATACCGGAAACAAGCGTTGAGAAAATCAGTTGGTGCCGGTCGTCTCCATCGGCGTGCCTGTCGTCGTGCCTGCAGTGCTGTCGGGGCTGCCGTCAGACAGCTTGACCTGGCCTGGGCGTGGTGGCTGGGCTGCCGGCTGTCCACGAACTGGAGGCGCCGCCAATACCGGCCCGGTACTGCCCGCCGGTGCGGTGGCCACCCCTGCCTGCCGCGGTGGGGCCGGTTGTTGCGCGGTCTGTTTACCGGGAAGCTTGCCGGGTGCATGCCTTTTGCGTAATGCTTCGCGCCGGTTCTGCGCCAGGCGCCTGCGCATGAGTCTTTTCTCACGCGCCAGGCGTGCCCGCCGGGCCCGCAGGCGTTTGCGGCGGCTGTTTTTGACGACACGCCGCGGCTGCTTGCGCAGCAGCGCGGCGATTTCAAGCTTGTCTTTTCTGCGCAGCGGCAGTTCGACATGCAGATGATCGGCCGTACCGACATGGCGCAGCGTCTTGAACCCCATCATCACCATGACCACGTTCGTGGTCCAGTTGCGAAATTCCGTCCTGCCGGTGGTCCGCAGGTCGATGGCATGCACGTAACGGTCATGCAACTGTTCGATGTGTAACGAACGCCGGTTGGTACGCAGCCGCATGCGCCGGTAATCCTGCGCACTGCGGCTCATATCCGTAATCACGAGTGAAGGATCGAACAGAGACCAGATCCTGACCCCCAGCCGCAGAATGGGATGTACGTCATTGTATTCTTTTGCTATCTGCTGATCCTTGACGTTCTCCTTGTTGAGGACGAACAGCGCGTAACCATTGAAAACGAACACGACGATCACGGCAATCCACAGCTTGGTATTGAACCGCAGATGACGCCGGCGGTTGAACCCCTTGTCGATCGCAATCAGGTAAATCACCAGCACCACCGACACGGCAAAGGTGCCGGTAGCGAGCGAGGCAAACGGGGACATACCACCAAAGTAGGCCAGCGTGGCCCCCTTGATCAACACGATAAACGGCAACAGGATCAGCATCACCAGGCCGGCAAGGCCGAGTGGTGTCAGAAAAAGCCATTTCAATAAAGTGGTAAAACGCATAGCTGATCCCTAACGACTTCCCTTAAGTATTAGTATATTATGATTTTCTCTATTATTATCGAGTTCGCGGCATACCGAACTCCTTTCAGTTTAACATACACCGGCAAAAAAATTTTATCCAATTTTTTTGTTGGTTTGTCCTGCTGCGACGGCGCAATAGCACGCCCTGGAACCGCGGGCCGCACGAATCAGTGATGGCGCAGCATTTTTTCGAGCGCCGACGCCAGTGGACGATACTGCAGACCGTAGAACATCTGCAGGTAACGCCGTTTTTCGGCCTGCTCCACACTGGCCGCCTGCCTCCAGAACCGGTGCAGTCCGGCAATCTCGAGCAGTTTTTCGCTGTGTGCGGCCCAGTTGAAGTGGGATGCGACACGCGTGACTGCCGCAGCCGAAATACTGTCCCAGTAGTTGCGGTTGGCCTGGCACTGTTTAAAAAACCTGAACAGCAGGTCGGTGACCTGCGCGCCATCGTCAGGGTCGATATGAAATCCCGAGACTCCGTCGACGATCATTTCCATCGACCCGCCGTACTTGGACGCGAACGTCGGCAGGCCGCTGGCCATGGCCTCGAGTATCGTCAATGAAAAATTCTGCTCACGGGCCGGATTGATAAAAATGCCGCGCATATCGGCAATATAACGGTACAGCTCGCCGGCAAGATTCTTTTCCAGCTGTTTGCCGACCCAGCGCACCGAGCCGTCGAGCGCATACTGATCCATCAGCTTGTGCAGGTTTCTTATCTCCTGCTGCTGCTCACGTTCACTGGCCTCGGCAGGATCGATATGCCCGCTGACGATCAGCAGGTTGGCGGTTTCACGCAACGACAGGTTGCCTGCATACCACTCGAGCAGGCCACTGATATTTTTTTCTGCACGCAGGCCGGAGAGCACGAACACAAGCTGCTTGTTGCAATCCACGAAGGTTCCGCGGCAGTGTTTGTCCTCGGCGCCGAAGATCAACGAGGTAATTTCCCCTTCGAGGCTAGCCAGCCGTCTTTGCCTCTGGTCATAGGCAAAATAAAGGTCGGGATTGACTCCAGGGGCAATGGTATTGAAACGCGGTTCACGGATATCGATGCCATGCACGACCCGGTACAGCCCGGGCACGGCAAAGGACTGGTAGCGCTCGTAGTGTCCAGGCTGGTCATGATCGCCCGCGATTTCCTGGCGCGTGCTGGTGACGATCAAGTCCGCCGTGTTCATCGCCACCAGCTGCGCAGTCAGCTCACAGGCCGCCGCCTCCTGGCGTTGCGGACCCCGCCTCGGCGGCGTATCGTCCTGCGGCGGAAACAGGTTCGCCGGATCCGGTAACTCG
>JALUUZ010000045.1 GCA_027021095.1 Gammaproteobacteria bacterium | reverse complement strand
GGAGCGCGCAGGCAAGTAGGGTGCGTTGTACGCACCACCACCACGATAGAACGCATCGCATCACCCGAAGATGCTTTGCTGGCTCGCCGACAGAGCGAAAGCCAGCCAGGGCGTGCCATGGCGCCGTCGCAGTAGAAGGGTGGTGAGAAATGCGGGCTAGACCTGGCAGCAGATGAAACAACAAGCCCGATCGCAGGAAGCTGCTGGTCAGTCCCTCCGTGGGTCGACCAGGATGCCGATGCACCGAAAGCTCCTTAAACATCCGTATAGGTAATCAAGGAGAGTGGCGCGCCCTGTGGGTCTTCGATCACCGCAAAACGCCCGGTATCCGGGATGTCCTGCGGCGGCAGCAGGATTTTTGCACCCAGGCTCTCGGACTTGGCGACCATGGCATCCACATCATCGACCGTCACATAGGGTCCCCAGGCGGGAGGCATGGCCTTGGTCTGTTCACATTGCGCCATGATACCACCGATCATCTGCTCCCCTGCCTTGATGATATGGTAAGTCTTGCCATCCGGCATACCCTGCTCCTCGTATTTCCATCCTAGCAAGTCACCGTAAAACGACTTTGCTGCCTCGACATCCTTGGTCATCAACTCATTCCAGCTGAACATACCCTGTTTCTTTAAAGACTCGTTCATTTGCATACCTCTTGTGGATTGACCAGATCTGCACAGCATACACCTGGCCTACTGACAGCCTTGTGTCACTGTCTGACGTGGATGCGTGGAGGCAAAAACCGGTGTAAGCTGTCCTGATTCAACTCTCGCTTCGCTACAGAAAGGATCGATGATGCACAAATCCGACAGGCTGTTCCAACTGACCAACCTCCTGCGGCTGCGCCAGCCAGTGACCGCCCAGGACCTGGCCGAAGAGCTCCAGGTTTCTGTACGTACGATCTACCGCTATATCGACGACTTGTCAGCCAGCGGCGTCCCTGTCTTCGGCGAACCGGGCGTCGGCTATCGCCTGGATAAAGATTTTCTGCTGCCACCACTCAATCTCAGTGTCGATGAATTGGATGCGCTGCTGATCGGTATGAAAATGGTATGCGGCTGGACCGGCTCAGAGCTGCCGCAGGCCGCGCGATCTCTGCTGCAGAAAATAGAAGCCGTACTGCCCGCCTGTAGAACCAACCTGAATCAGGAACTTTTTCATGTGCCCAGCATGTACTTCAATGACGCGTGCAAGAAAAAGCACGCCCGTCACTGGGACAAACTGCGCCATGCAATCAAGCAACAGCAAGTCTCCTGTATCGAATATTGCGATGAACAACAAAACCAGACCCGGCGCCGGATCTATCCGTTGGGACTGTTTTACTGGGGTGGAAAATGGACGCTTGGCGCCTGGTGCACGCTGCGCAAGGACTACCGGAACTTCCGTACCGACAGAATCCAGGCCCTCGACGTCTCTGACGGCCGGTTTGAAACCAATGACCAGATCAACCTGATCCGCTATATCAGGCTGCAAATGCAATCCTGTTGAGGCAAGTCCAACTAAAATGAAAAAATATCCCACGATGTCCTGTAGCCAGTGAAAAAAACCTGTTTACCGCTTGGAACAGCACTGCTCCGGCTGTAAAAAAGTTTTCCGCCTGCCTCGAACGGCAATATTATTTTTCTTTTTATTTCAATTATTTATGTATTCACTGCTAATAGTTAAGTGACTATTTACAGCCTTATCGGCAGACACCGGCAAAAAATATGAAACCGTTCAAATATTTTGCTTTTTTTTATGGAGTTGCCCCCCTAAATAGGGGAGAATAGTCACCGGTCTGGCCCAAGCAGAGGATTCTGAACGGGCCAGAACGGTAAGAGCGTTTGTTTACGTAAACATTTTGGAGGAAAAAAATGACTAAACTCTTATTGGCAATCGTCACTGCTTTCGTATTGGTTTCTGCCCCGGTTCTGGCTGCTGACACAAGCATGGCCGACAGCAAAGGCAAAAAGATGACCAAGAAAGACGACGCTAAGAAAAAAGACGACAAGAAAAAAACTAAAGCTGCTAAAAAGTAAGTTTTTTTCAAAACGTACTATTTTCTTGGAAAAAAGGGGGTGTAACCCCCTTTTTTCTTGCCTGCGATTCCATCCCGCACGACACACTCAAGCTGTACCACCCACCACGGTCACGGTATCGCTTGCTTGCATTTCCTCGATCCAGCGCCGGCCCTCCGCATCGATGTACGAGGTCGAAGTCAAATCGAGTTTCACCTGCTCCCGCTCCTGCAACGCATTCTTGATAGCGGTTTCTATATAAGGGATCGAACCATAGTAAAGACTGCCGCGAATAGTCAACACACCTTCCTCATCGACACGCACTTGCGGATGCAGTTTACGCCATTTGAAATGCAACATCGCCAGAGACGAACCAACCAGTACCGCACCGAACAAACCAAGCACGTGTACCGACAGAAACGCGGTACAGAATACGATCGCCTCGGACCAGTTGGAAAAATGCGGCCGCACATCTTTCCATTTCATCATATTGGCGCCGACGATCATGATCACGGCCGCCATCGCCGGGATCGGTATGATCGCGATCCAGTCAGCAAACAACAACACGAAGGCAAGCAGAAAAAATGCCGAAGACACGGCTACCCAACGCGTCTTTGCACCCATCGAATACATCAACCACATGCGATTGAAAGAAGCACAGGTGGGCAATGAGGAAAGAAAGGGAAGCGTGCAGTTACTGATTGCATCCGCAGCGATCCCCTCCTGGCTTTCGACATGCTGCCCCGTTTTCCGATTCATGCGCCGCATCGCGGCCACAGTCTGAAACAATCCCAACATCGCCAGCGTCACCGCCCCTGGCATGATCGTGATGATGTCCGGCAGTGCCTCCTGGGTAAACAGCGGTACCGAGGGAAACACGAACCCGATCGCCGAAAAATCAGCGGTCTGCTCGATCAGCAGGTTTTCAAGACCGTGTTTACCCGACAAATATTCTGCGTAGACCGTACCCAGCACTATACCCACCAGGATTCCCCAGTTTTTCACCCGGTCAAAACTGCGCACCACGATTGCCGACAGCAGCGTCACCAGGCCGATCTGAATCGCGTGCATATTGCCTATCTCGAGTACCGCATTCAGGTTATGCCAGGCAATCACCAGCGGCCATTCCGTTTCCGTATTGACCGGCAGGCCACCGAACGCCGTCAACGACTTGAGAATCAAAAACAGGCCGATCCCGAAGATCATCCCGTTGATCACCGCCTCGCTCATCAAGTCCAGCAACTTAGACAAAGGCCTGATCAACCAGAACAGCAACTGCAACAGGCCCGCCATCAATACCAGGGTCAAGGCATAACCCATGTAACTGGCCCCAAACTGAGGCGCCACGGGCAGCAGAGTCACCCCCATGACCGCAGACAAGGTGCTGTTAGGGCCACCATGAAAAATACGCGAACTGTTGAACAACGCCGTAATCAGCACGCCCCAGATCGCCGCATAAATACCAAAGTAAGGTGGCACACCGGCCAAGGTGGTCGAAAAAGCGATCGCCTGCGGCAGCACGACAAAGGCCAGTGTCAGGCCGATCAGTAAGTCATTCGCCAATACCTGTTTCCGGGGAAACAATCCACTCAGCGGGCGGGATAAAGCTTTCAGATAAGCATACATGATCAGTTCTTCAGGGTCTTGGTTTCACCAGCATGCTGCTTCAGCACCGGAAGCGCTTGCTTTTGCTTTTCATCAGTATTGGTCTTTTTGTCCTGGTTCACCCACTCGATCAGCTTTGGCATGGTGTTCATCATCACCTGGTCCCACAGCGCCGCCAATGGCCCGGCCTTGTCCCCGGCAGGACGTGGCAGGTTACTGATGTAGTAGGCAATATCCCGGCAGTCCTGGTTGCTCAATGTACCCTCTTCACCCAGTGGCATGTTACGGCAAATAAATCCAGGCAGAATGGTCGACACGAAGCGGAAGTTGTTACGCGACTGACGATTGAACGAGTTAGGCCCCCCTACCGCAGGAAAAATAACCCTGCCGTTCACCACGGTTCCCTGCCCCCGGCTGCCATGGCAGCGGGCACACTTTTCCTTGAACAGCGCTGCGCCACGCACATAGTCATCACCGCGCTTGGAAGTCGAGGAAACCGCAATCTCGTCGATGCCCTGCTCAGGGTAACGTTTCTGTGTCTTCAAGCCCAGCGCAACCGAAAGAAAACGGCTGTAGGCAGTAATGTCACGAATGATATCGTCGGCAATGTTCGGTTTATAGCCGTTCGAAGAATTGATAAAACACTGCATCTGGCGCAACTCGAACGGCAACAACAAGCCGGTAAAACGATCATAGCTGTCGCCGCCATTG
>JALUUZ010000044.1 GCA_027021095.1 Gammaproteobacteria bacterium | reverse complement strand
CAGCCCCGTGGTCGACCGCATCAAGCACAACCTGAACAGGGTCGTCTCTTTGCAGAAAAAGCAGCTGACGGCTGAATCTACCGCCCTGCTGTCGGCGCTGCAATTGAAACAGACCTTTCTGAACAGTCTGGTGATCTTTTCGGTCTTCCTGGCACTGGGCGTGGCCTGGCTGCTGGGCAAGCTGGTCAGCAAGCCGATCCGCCACACTGTCGCGGCGCTGAACAACATCGCGCAAGGGGAAGGTGACCTGACACAACGCCTGGACAACAAGTCAAACGACGAAATGGGCCAGCTCGCCCAGGCATTCAACAAGTTCGTCTCCAAGATCCATCGATTTATTTCCACCCTGACCGACTCCTGCCAGCAAAGTGCCAAGGCAGCCAATGAGATGAAGGCCTCGGTGGGCAGCATGACACACACGGTACAGCAACAACAGACAGACATCGAGCAAGTGGCTGCCGCGGTCCATGAAATGGCGATGACCGTCAAAGAAATCTCCGCCAATGCCTCGAATGCGGCCGAGCATACTGACGATGCCAACCAGGAAGCCGAACAGGGTAAAAAAGTGGTGGAACAGACCATCACAATGATCCACACCCTTGCCGGAGACGTGGAACAGACTTCCGAAGTCATCGGCAGGCTGGAACAGGATGCACTCGAAATCGGATCGGTACTCGATGTGATCCGCGGTATCGCCGAGCAAACCAACCTGCTGGCACTGAACGCCGCGATTGAGGCCGCGCGGGCCGGCGAGCAAGGCCGTGGCTTTGCCGTGGTTGCCGACGAAGTACGCAGCCTGGCCAGCCGGACCCAGCAATCCACCGAGGAAATTCATGACATGATCGAGCGCCTGCAGAATCGCACCAAGGAAGCTACTACAGTCATGCAAAAAGGACGGGAAAGCGCACACAGCAGCGTTGCACAAGCAGCCAAGACAGAAACTACGCTGAATACGATCATCAATGCAATTTTCGAGATTTCCCGCCTGAACAGCCAGATCAAGGACGCCACTTCACAGCAGACCGAAGTTGCCGGTGAGATCAACACGATGATCGACAAAATTTCGGCGGCTGCGCAGGATTCCGCCAGTAATGCAATAACTGTTATGAAATCTAATGAAATTATGGCAGAGTTAGCGAATCAAACACAAAAACTGGCAAAAACCTTTAAAATATAAGTTTTCGTTTTCAGCGCCAAAGAATGGCCAAGGTCGCAAAATGGTTAAGTTATATTCAAGGCAAGCCGATACTTTATGCTAATAAGTATTAATCCACGGAGTGCTGTTTGGTGCAACATGTCCTGCTAATCGAGCTGTCAGCCACATTGAGACACTTGGCGCTCTCCATGCTGGAGCAACACGGCCTGAAAACCGTCGTCTGTACCTCCTATGCCGACGCACGGCACCGGCTGCAGGAACGCAGTTACCGAGACGAGCCCTATTCCAGCCTGCTGCTTGGCTGGCCGGAATACACTGATCCGGATGCAGACGAAATCATCGCCCTGCTCAGTGAACCCCACCTGCGAGAGCTCGAAGTGATCGTGCTGTCACAGGAAGCCGATGTCTCCAAGCTGGACTGGGTGACCAACCGTGAACATACGGCACTGGTGCTGTGGGAGAACTACCTTGAGTGTGTTGCCACGCTGAAGCAGATCCAGAAACACAAGGTCAACGATCAGCAGCACAAAACCGAAATCTCGAAAAAGCAGCCCGACTATAATGTGCGCATCCTGTTTGTCGACGATTCGCCAACGGTACGGGTAAACTTCCGCCGCCTGCTGATCAACAACGGCTATGAAACCGATACCGCCTCCTGTGTGGCTGAGGGCCTGGAAAAAGCGATCGAGAACACCTACGACATCGCAATCATCGACTATTTTATGCCGGACGGCACCGGTGATGCGCTGTGTGCACAGTTGCGCGACCATCCCAAAACCGCCCGGATGACCTGTGCAATCATCACCGGCACCTACCATGACAAGGTAATCAAGGATTCACTGGATGCCGGCGCAGTGGAATGCATGTTCAAAAACGAGGCCAATGAACTGTTTCTGGCCCGTATCGCGTCGATGAGCCGGATGAAGAAATTCATGCTGTCGATCGAAAAGGAACACAAGCGCCTCGAAGGCATCCTGAGTTCGGTCGGTGACGGTGTCTACGGTGTCAATACCGAAGGCAAAATCACTTTCATCAACCCGGCCGCCAAGCGGCTGCTTGGCTACAGCGCGGATGAAAATTTTATCGGCAAGTCACCACACGACCTGTTTCACCGCAAGGACCTGGACGACAATGATGACCCTGCAGGGGAATGTCCTTTGTTCAATGCCTATGATTCCGGCATCAAGCTGGTGGCCAAGGAAAGCGTCTTTTTAAAAACCAACGGTGAGAAAATCACCGTAGAATGTACCGTCTATCCACTGAAGGTCGACGACACGCTCGAAGGCTCGGTCATCGCGTTTCGCGATGTCACCGAACGCAAGCTGCTGGAAGAGGAGTTGAAATGGCAGGCCACCCATGACCCGCTGACCAAGCTTGGCAACCGGCGCTATTTCGAAGAACAACTGAAAGAAGAGGTCGAACGTGCCAAGCAGGAAAATTTCCAAAGCGCACTGCTGTATTTCGATCTCGACCGCTTCAAGTACATCAACGACACAGCCGGCCACTCCGCCGGAGACACCTTACTGATCGAAATTGCAAAACAACTCAGCAACCTGCTGCGCGAGTCCGACACCCTGGCACGTATCGGTGGCGACGAATTTGCGATCATTTTGCGCGATGCCACCGAGGAACAGGCGCTGAAGGCCGCGGAGCTGTTTCGCAAGGTACTGGAAAAATATACCTTCTACCATAAAGGCAAATCCTATGTGGTCAATGCCAGCATCGGGCTGTCGATGATCAGCAGCGGCACACAGTCTCACGGCGAAGCACTGGCCAACGCCGACCTGGCCTGCTTTATCGCTAAAGGCAAAGGACGCAATAACTCGCACCTGTTCGACAGCGACCATGATGCGATTGCGACGATGGACCGGGATCTTGGCTGGTCGGTCAGACTGCGTGAAGCCCTGGCCAATGACTCGTTCGTGCTGCGGTTCCAGCCGATTGCGCCATTGAAAGAGATCAACGAGAACTTTCTTCCGCGCGGACCAGGACTGCTGATCAAGCAGATCAATGAAACACCGAGTATCAAAATCCGGCACAACGAGGTGTTGCTGCGCCTTCCGGACTCGCGTGGTGAACTGATCTCACCCGATGCCTTCCTGCCGACCGCCGAACGCTTCAACCTGATGATCGACATCGACCGCTGGGTGATCAAGCATGCGGTCAAAAAACTGGCGACCATCGTTTCCCGTGGCGCCGATACCAGCCTGGCGATCAACCTGTCGGCACAGACGCTCGAGGACAAGACACTTGCCGACTATGTGAAGAAAACCACTGCCACCTACGGTATCAGCCCGAAAATGCTGCTGTTCGAAATCACAGAAAACTCCGCGATTGCGAACCTGACCGCCGCCAAGCGGTTGATCAACGACCTGCGCGTGCTCGGCTGCCAGTTTGCACTGGATGACTTCGGGCGTGGCTTCTGCTCGTTTTCACACCTCAAATACCTGCCGGTCGACTATATCAAGATCGATGGCATTTTCATTCAGGGAATACTGCACGATTCGATCGACCGCGCGATCGTCAATTCAGTCGTGCAGATCGCACACTCCGTTGGCAAGAAAACCATCGCTGAGTATGTCGAGAACATCCAGGTGATCAAGCAGCTGAAAAAAATGGGTGTCGACTATGTGCAAGGCTACTATATCGCCGAGCCCCAAGAGGCGCCGGAAGAATCACGCTGCCAGGCAAGCTTCAATCTCGACGAAGTGTTCAGCCAGAAAAACTAGCCCGCATTGCTCACCACCGTTCGTCGCGAGACGGGGCAAGGGTGTGGCCTGGGTGGCTTTCGCGACCGCAACGCACCCTGCCTTGTGGTGTGCGAAGCACACCGAAGGATTTACGGTAAAGCAATATCATGCACCAAAGTAGGGTGCGTTGTACGCACCACACGTTATACGCACCATCACGCCGCCGCAGTAGAAGGGTGGTGAGCAATGCGGGCTAGATCGGGCAGGCGATATTGCCCAACCGCTGGGTCAGTTTTTTGTTTTCACGATAATCGATCGGGATCACCACCAGGCTTGGTCCTTTTTCCTGGAATGCAACCTCGAGTGCACCCAGCAGGCTCTGGCTGCTGTCGACACAGTGGCCGTGCCAGCCAAACGCCTTGGCAAGCTGCTGCCAGTCCGGATTCGAAAACGCCAGGTCGGTATGTGAACCGAATTCATTTTCCTGCTTCCACTC
>JALUUZ010000043.1 GCA_027021095.1 Gammaproteobacteria bacterium | reverse complement strand
AATTATTTTCCTTAGATGGGCATTGCATCCCAAGTACGTAACACCAATAAGCCATAATTAGCACTCGAGTGGAAAAATTTTTCAGTGTCATCGAAAATTTCGGAGTTTTCACACAGCCTCGCACCCCTACGTTTCAAATACCCATAAAAAAACGGGGCCGAAGCCCCGTTCAAATGGTCACTTTTCCAAACAACGTCTATATAAATATAAAATTATAAATTCTTTATATAGCTACTGAGTTGATTAGAAAATTACGCGTAGACCGACAGACCATACTTTCTCTTCAAGTGTCCTGCCCGGAATGCTGCCTTCGCTGTTACGATAACCACCGAACAAACGGGTCTTCTTGGACAGATGATGAATCATACCGATTGTGTAGTAATCGATCTCAACGTTGCTGAGCCCACCCCTGTCGACATCGGTGTTACCGAACTGCGCAACAAAGGTGTTGTTACCGGCACGCAGGTGATAACCGACGAACCAGATGTCAGTCTCGTAGTTCTGGTTAAGTGCACCGTTGTCTGTGTCGATATTTTCATATTGACCCAGGAAGGTGTGGTTGCCCCACTTGTACTTACCGAAGACCTTGACGGCATCGGCTTCAGGAGTACCCACCCCAGGAGCAGCGGTTTTGTTTTTCGCTGCCGCAACACCGATTTCGAACGGACCGTTCTTGTAACGGACACCGAAGGTCCAGTCACCATCGGCTACCGGCTGGCCGGTATTGTTGTCATTCTCCTCATCCGGGCTGTAAGTGGCCCAAACCTGCAGGCCGTTCCAGTTAGGTGACTTATAGCCGATCGAGTTTTCCACGAACGCGTGATGACCAAAAGAGTTGTTACCCAACAGGTCACCACCGCCAGTAAGTGTACCGATCATCGCACTGTTACCGCTCATACCACCATTACTACGCGCTTCCAGTGTGGAGGCGACGAACGGATCGTAGCTGACACCACCCCAGTACTTGTAAGGTGACTTCAACGAACCCAACTCAACGGTACCGAAGCTGCCCTTCAAACCAACGAGTGATTCCCGTTGCTTCTGGCCCAGGCCACCATTAGTCGTGTCGATCAACCACTCGAACTTGGCGATCGCGGTCATGCCGTTACCGAGTTTCTCGGCAGACATCACACCCAGACGACCACGCGCCTGGTCACGGACAGTCTGTACGTCAACATTGTTACCCGGGTTAGTTGAATCACTGTAATCACGATTACCGACTTCAACCTGCGCGTGACCATAGACTGTGACCTTAGCTTCAGCAACGACCGAGCTCAGGCCCAGTGCAGCGCCGACTGCTAATGTTACTAGTTTTTTATTCATAGATTTATATCCTCCAATACATGGATTAATTTTATGGACAAGAGGCATGATAACAACTTTTGGCACAAACGCAACAATTATTTTTTGTTTTTTTACAAAACCAGAACCAGTTGTTGTTTTTTTGCAAATATCAATCCTGGACACACAAAGATCGGCCCCGCTACCAGTCAAGCTAGACGGCAAAACAATAAATTTTATATAAAACAATACATTACGTTATATTCATGTTGTCGGCGGGTATCCTGCATTCAATTGTCGTGTGTCCAGGATTTCTCTCAATAATCGTTGTGTGTCCTGAATTGATTTCTGCACAGCAACAAAAACCCGGCCAATGGCCGGGTTTTTAGTGAAAAGGCTGCTTGTTGCGGGGAATCAGCGTTTTGAGTATTGCGGGGCACGCCGGGCCTTGTGCAGGCCGATCTTTTTGCGTTCGACTTCGCGTGCATCGCGGGTGACGTAACCTGCCTTGCGCAGCTGCGGCCGCAGTTCACTGTCATACTCCATCAGCGCCCGGGTAATGCCATGCCGGATCGCGCCTGCCTGGCCGGAGATCCCACCGCCTTTGACCGTCACCACGACATCGAACTTGTCGGCGTTTTCAGTCAACTCCAATGGTTGGCGCACCAGCATACGTGATGTCTCACGGCCGAAATAGTCCTCGATCTTTTTTTTGTTGATAATGATCTCACCGCTGCCACGGCGTAGATAGACCCGGGCCGAAGAACTCTTGCGCCGGCCGGTTGCATAATATTGTTCAGTTTGCGCCATAATAATTTCCGTTACTCAATCTCAGCAGTTGATTTCCAGGGGTTGGGGCTGTTGCGCCTGGTGCTTGTGCTCGCTGCCGGCATAGACCTTCAGCTTGCGAAACATCGCACGTCCAAGTGGATTTTTCGGCAGCATGCCTTTGACCGCCGTCTCGATCACCCGGGTCGGGGCCTTCTGCAGCAGTTTTTCCAGGCTGATCGATTTCATGTTACCGATATAGCCGGTGTGCTTATAATAGATCTTGTCACTGCGCTTATTGCCGCTCACATGGATCTTCTCGGCATTGATCACAACGATATAGTCCCCGGTATCGACATGCGGCGTATACTCGGCCTTGTGCTTGCCACGCAAGCGGCGTGCAATCTCAGTGGCCAGGCGGCCCAGGGTTTTGCCCTCGGCATCGATCAGGTACCAGTCGCGTTTTACACTCTCTGGTTTTGCACTAAAGGTCTTCATTCGTATTCTCCGCTTACGGATTCAATCAGTCACTCTTCGCACGGGTGAAAAGCGTGCAATCTTACAGTTTTCAGGCGCCGTATACAAGCCCTAAAACAGCAGTCTAGCTTCAAATCGGCCTGCTGCAAGGGATTTTTCCTGTCGACAGCCATACGCACCTCCCGCCGAGGCATCAACCGGCACTGCTGAACCAGACACCTTGCCACACCCCCTCTCCTGCACTCGGGAAAGCGCCCGATGTTCTTAAAATCAATCGTGATAACAATAAGTTAAAGACACCCAAAAAAAAAGCGCGGAGAGTGGTCCGCGCAACAGATACCATCAAAGGAGGATGGAGGAGTAAGATAAACAGAATGGAATTCTGTCTAGATGATTAGTATTTTATAATATATTAAATTAATGTCAAGTGTTTTTGTGCGGAAACCCTGGGCGATCTGCCAGATATCCATTCACAAAATAGGGATTTAAAAGGTTGTCACGCCAACAACAAGCGCCTGACGACCTGCCCATGCTGCAGATGCTGTTCGATAATTTCGTCTATGTCTTCGTTATCTATATAGGTGTACCAGACAGCGTCCGGATAAACCACCAGCACCGGTCCCAACGCACAGCGATCCAGGCACCCGGCCGTATTGATACGCACGCCGCCTTTTCCACTGAGACCTAACTCCTTGATTCGCTTCTTGGCATACTGCCGCATCGCCAGCGCGCCAAAGCGCTGGCAGCACTCGCGTCCCTGTTCACGCTGGTTGACACAAAAAAACACATGGTACTTGAAGTAGGACATACAAAATCTTCCCTTGCCATCGATTTCAAAACTGATTATGGTACAGCCTATGTCAACTCGTCATTATAGCTTTTTCGATCGCTGCATCATGCAGCTTGATACCGCCTTGAGCAGTGTCTTCGGCAACCCGCCGGGCACCGGGCGCAGCAACCCTGCCCAAGACCTTGCTGAACCGGAGCTGACCGCCGCCGAGCGTAAACACAGTGCTGCACTGATGCGCATCAACCACGCCGGTGAAGTCTGCGCCCAGGCACTGTACCAGGGCCAGGCGCTGACCGCGCGCAACCAGGAGGTACGCGATTCGATGCAACAGGCCTCCGATGAAGAGAACGATCACCTGCTATGGTGCAACCAGCGCCTGCAGGAACTCGAAAGCCACCCGAGCTACCTTGGGCCGCTCTGGTATACCGGCTCCTTTGCCATCGGCGCACTGGCCGGTGCCATCGGTGATCGCTGGAGCCTTGGCTTTGTCGCTGAAACAGAGCGCCAGGTGGTAAAGCATCTCGAAGGTCATCTGCAACGTATCAGCAACAAGGATGAAAAAAGCATCGCAATCCTCGAGCAGATGAAATCCGATGAAGCGGCGCATGCCACCAACGCTGTCAAATCCGGCGCAGCGGAGCTGCCTGCAGCGGTGAAGAAGTTGATGACCTTGACATCCAAGGTGATGACAAAGACTGCATACTGGGTTTGAGTTCTTTTGCCCGCCTTTCTCACCACCGTTCGTCGCGAGACGGAGCAAGGGTGTGGTATGGCTGGCTTTCGCGACCGAGGAGCGCGCGGCAAGGTAGGGTGCGTTGTACGCACCATATCCTGCATGAAGCGCTTTGACAGGTCATGACAATGATAACCCCCGCCTGAATGCTCCCGCGGTCCGCAAGCTTTTTTCTGCGCCGCCTCTGCGTCAGCCCGCCTTTCTCACCACCCTTCTACTGCGACGGCCCAATGGCACGCCCTGGCTGGCTTTCACTCTGTCGGCGTGCTCGACATAGTATCGACTATGCCTGCGCGCACCTCGGT
>JALUUZ010000042.1 GCA_027021095.1 Gammaproteobacteria bacterium | reverse complement strand
ATCCTCGAAACGCCTGATCGAAGAGGAAGGCATACAGCTCAAGTATTATGGTGTGATCTACGATGCTATCGATTTCATCAAGAATGCACTGACCGGTATGCTGCAGCCGGAATTCAAGGACCAGATCATCGGCCTGGCAGAGGTGCGCTCGGTCTTCCGGTCATCCAAGTATGGTCAGGTTGCCGGCTGCCTGGTCAAGGAAGGTGTGGTGCGGCGCAGTAACCCGATCCGGGTTTTGCGCGACAATGTGGTGATTTTCGAGGGTGAGCTCGAGTCTTTGCAGCGCCACAAGGATGCCGTTGACGAAGTGGCTTCGGGCATCGAGTGCGGTATCGGGGTCAAAAATTACAACGACATCAAGGTCGGCGACCAGATCGAGGTTTACGAACGGGTCGAAGTAGCGCGTTCACTTTAGGGCCAGTGACAGGTAAACGATCATGCAAAAGGATTCAAGCCGTTTAAAGCGTATCAGCGAGCAGATCAAACGCGAACTGGCGACACTGTTTGCCTTGACGGTAAAGGATCCGCGGGTCAAGTTCGTGACGGTCAATGCGGTCGAGGTGTCACCGGACCTGAGCCTGGCAAAGGTTTATTTTACGTCGATGGAGCTAGAAGACGGATGCCGGGAGTTGGAGAAGACAGTCAACTCGCTTGCTGGATTTTTGCGCCGTGAGCTTGGCAGGTCGCTGTCTTTGCGGGTGGTTCCGCAGCTGCGGTTCTATTATGACGACTCGGTCGTACAGGGTGCTCAGCTTGCATCGCTGATCGACGCGGCCGTTGCCGAAGACATGGCGCGCGCAGGCGATGCCGCTGCTGCCGAACGCGGGGACGAGCCCGACGGCAAGTAAAGCAAGTAATATCAAGTAATATGAAGTGAAACAGATTCATGGCGCGAAGAAAACGCAGAAAATACGGCGGGCGCGATATCAGTGGGATAGTGCTGCTCGATAAGCCGGCGGGGATGACGTCCAATGCGGCATTGCAACAGGTCAAGCAGTTGTTCAATGCCGGCAAGGCCGGTCATACGGGCAGCCTGGATCCACTGGCGACCGGCATGCTGCCTGTGTGTTTCGGCGAAGGAACCAAGGTTTCTCCGTTCCTGCTCGATGCCGACAAGACCTATCGCCTGGTAGCACGGCTTGGGGTGCGTACGAGTACCGGAGACAGCGAAGGGGAAGTGATCGAACGCCGGCAGGCGCAAGTACCGTCTGCCGCCAGGCTCGAGCAGGTGCTGCAGCGGTTTCGCGGTGAGATCGAACAGGTTCCGCCAATGTATTCCGCGCTGAAACATAATGGGGAGCGGTTGTACAAACTGGCCCGGCAGGGCGTCGAAGTCGAGCGCAAGCCTAGGAAAGTGATGATCCACCGCCTGGCATTGCTGTCGGCCGAGGCCGATACTCTGACATTGGAGGTCAAGTGCTCGAAAGGCACCTATATCCGCACACTGGCTGAGGATATAGGGGAGGCATTGGGGTGTGGAGCCCATGTAAGCCAGTTGCGGCGCTTACAGGTTGGTGTGTTTACCGACCCGCAGCAGATGTATTCGTTACCGGCGCTGCAGCAGCTGGCGGAACAGGGGTACCCGGCGCTGGACCAGTGTCTGTTCGCGGTAGAACAGGCCCTGAGCGACTGGCCGGAAGTGGTCTTGCCGCAGGATTCCGCCTATTATCTGGCTCAAGGCCAGGCTGTGCTGGCAGCGCATGCGCCGACCAGCGGCCTGGTGCGCCTGGTTGCTGAAAACAGCGGTTTCTTCGGCATGGGCCAGATCCTGGAAGACGGCAGGGTGGCGCCGAAGCGTTTGTTCAATGCCGGGAAATGCTGACCCCGACGCTGTTCTCGGGAGCCGGCTTTAAGTTTTTGTTTCGGCGAGAGTATTATTAAATTGTTACTTTTTTCAAGTACTTTGCTTGTTCCGGGACCGATGCGCAGGTAAAATACGCGCGGAAGGCTCATGGCTTTGGGATTTTACCTGGTTTATAAATTATTTGGAGAATTTTGTTGATGACTACTGAAAGCAAGGCGCAGGTGATCAAGGATTACCAGCGCGGACCGGCGGATACGGGCTCACCCGAGGTGCAGGTGGCGTTGCTGACCTCGAGGATCAACCATCTGAGTGGACACTTTGAAAAACACAAGCATGATTTTCATTCACGTCAGGGCTTGTTACGTATGATCAATCGGCGGCGCAAGCTGCTCGATTACCTGAAAAGAAAGAATGAGTCCGGTTATAAAACTCTGATCGAGCAACTGGGATTACGACGTTAAACCAAATAAATAAAGGTTTAACGATGATTCTGACAACCTGTCGATAGTTATCGATATTCTACCCTGGGAAAAAAGCGTGAGTCCAAAAAGCAAACAATTTAATTACGGCGATCATCTTATCACAATTGAAACCGGTGAGATTGCGCGCCAGGCCAATGGCGCAGTCATTGTCGATATGTCCGGTACAGTCGTGTTGGTTACCGCTGTCGGGGTCAAGGATCCCGGGGTGGAGCGTGACTTTTTTCCGTTGACGGTCAACTACCAGGAGCGTTCTTATGCAGCCGGGCGGGTGCCGGGTAACTTCTTCCGGCGCGAAGGCCGACCCTCGGAAGAGGAGACCTTGATCGCCCGCTTGATCGACCGGCCGATCCGGCCGCTGTTTCCCAAGGGGTTTACCAACGAGGTGCAGGTGATCATTACGGTGATTTCAATCAATAACGAAATCCCGCCGGATATTCCATCGATGATCGGCACTTCCGCTGCACTGGCTATTTCCGGCCTGCCGTTCAACGGCCCAATGGGTTGTGCGCGTGTAGGCTACAAGGACGGACAGTACCTGTTGAACCCGACGGCGACCCAGATTGCCGAGTCGGACCTCGACTTGATCGTGGCAGGCACTAGGAATGCCGTGTTGATGGTCGAGTCGGAGGCCAAGCAACTGCCGGAAGACGTGATGCTTGGTGCGGTCATGTTCGGCCATGAGCAGTCGCAGGTGATGATCGAGGCGATCGAGGAGTTTGCCAAAGAAGTCGCGACGCCGGCCTGGGACTGGACTCCTCCGGAAGAGGATTCCACGCTCGTGGAACGGGTCGCGCAGGCCTGCCAGCCGGAGCTCGAGGCGGCTTACCAGGTGGCTGACAAGCTGCAGCGGCAGGAACAAGTAGCCGCAGCGAAACAGAAGGCGATCGACGCACTGGTGACCGAGGATGACGAGTCGCCGCTGGAGGAAGAGGTCAAGGCCGCGTTTTCCAAGCTCGAAAAGAAGCTGGTCCGGGGCAAGATCCTGGCAGGGGAAAAGCGTATCGATGGACGCGACAACAAGACCGTTCGGCCGCTGCATATCCGTACCGGTGTGTTGCCGAGAACGCATGGTTCGGCGTTGTTTACACGCGGGGAGACGCAGGCCCTGGTGGTGACCACACTGGGCACCGAGCGCGATGCGCAGTTGATCGATTCGCTGCAGGGGGATCACCGTGAAAAATTCATGCTGCACTATAATTTCCCGCCTTATTGCGTCGGTGAAGCCGGTTTCGTCGGCAGCCCGAAGCGGCGTGAGATCGGGCATGGGCGCCTGGCCAAGCGTGGTATCAAGGCAGTGATGCCTGAGTTCAGTGAGTTTCCTTATGTCATTCGCGTGGTTTCTGAGATCACTGAATCGAACGGCTCGAGTTCGATGGCGAGTGTCTGCGGTACCAGCCTGTCGCTGATGGACGCGGGTGTACCGATCAAGGCCCCGGTCGCCGGGGTGGCGATGGGCTTGATCAAGGAAGGGGATCAGTATGCGGTATTGACAGATATCATGGGAGACGAAGACCATCTTGGCGATATGGATTTTAAAGTGGCCGGAACCAAGCAGGGGGTCAACGCGCTGCAGATGGACATAAAAATAGACGGGATTACCAAGGAGATCATGCAGGTCGCATTGGAGCAGGCCAAGGAAGCGCGCTTGCATATTCTGGAGAAGATGGATGCGGTGATCTCCAAGTCACGCGAACAGATGTCAGAGTTCGCTCCACGCATTATCGAATTCAAGATCGATCCGGGCAAGATTCGCGACGTGATCGGCAAGGGCGGTGCTACGATCCGCAGTATCACCGAGGAAACCGGTGCCGTGGTCGATCTCGATGATGACGGTACAGTACGTATCTCATCGAATGACAAGACCGCCAGTGACGAAGCCCGCAAGCGTATCGAACTGATTACCGCCGACGTCGAGGTCGGTCATGTCTACGAGGGTAAGGTGGCGAAGTTGATGGATTTCGGTGCATTCGTCACGATTCTGCCTGGCCGTGACGGCCTGGTGCATATCTCGCAGATTTCCGAGGAACGCGTCGAGAAAGTCAGTGACAAGCTCTCCGAAGGTGACCTGATCAAGGTCAAGGTGCTCGAAGTCGACAAGCAGGGGCGTATTCGC
>JALUUZ010000041.1 GCA_027021095.1 Gammaproteobacteria bacterium | reverse complement strand
CTTCCAGACCCGTCCACTGGCAGCGGGCCGATAGGCCTTGCTGTGACGATACAAAATCTGGTTGAAACCAAGATGGCTGGCATAAGGACCGTAGAAATCCGGATCCGGCGGCGCCTCACCGGCCGGCTCCGGCATTTCATCCCGGTACTGCAAAAGAATCTGCACGGCAAAATCGACATAACGCGGGTGCTCGAGTTCTCCGAAACGGCGCAGCACCCGGCAGATCCGGCGCCGCAGGTAATCCCGCGTTCGGTCCGAATAGGCAATCCGTGAGTCCGGGCTGGTGATCTCCTGGTCGAACTGGACATACTCGTCACTGTCCGGCAACCGGATGTATTCAAACTCCCAGGCAAACCGGCTGAACGGCGACGGCGTGGTCTCGATCCGGTAGGCCAGCAGGCCAAAAGTCGCAGCGTCGAGTCGAAATTCGGCTGCCTTGATCAGATGACGGATCGCCCTGAAATAGTTTGCATGCAATGGAATGGTTTTCAATGCATCCAGCAATGCATAGTTGATGTCCGGATCGCGCAGTGCCAGCAGGTACAGATCATCGAGCAGCGCCGAAATCCCCTTGTCCCTGCTGTCGATCAACTGCCCCAGTGCGGTCACCAGCGCCATCCGTTCCAGCTTATCCATCCCGAGAAACTGCTTGACCCTGGCCTGAACCGGCTCGAGCAGCTTGTCACGCTGCGCCTGCCCGGCGGTGGCCAGCATCGCCTCGAGCGCAATGCGCCGCACACTGTCGGACTCGGTACCGGCATACAGCTGCTCGAGCCTGCCGAAGGATTCCGGATCCTTGATCCGGCCAAGCGCCCAGGCGACACAATAGTCGGTCAACGTACTGTAGTGTCCCAGCAGCTTATACAATTGTGGCAGCGCACTGCGGATCCCGACCTCGCCGATACGCCAGACCAGCTTTCTGATGCGGCTGTCATCCTGCTCGCTGCAGGAAGCCAGCGCCTGCTCGAGATTGGCTAGAATACGCTGTTCCCGGTCGACAAATGCTTCTGGTTTCAAATCTCCTCCAGTCTCACCCCGCATTATCGGCTTAGCATATTCTTTTTTATTCCAAATTACCATGCGTTGGATGACAAAGCAGCACATTTGGCGCCTGGCCCGGCGTCATCGTCCACCAGCCGGCATTCGCCGCGAGACGGCTCGACGGTGTCTTGGTGTTTAGCACATGATTGATGCAGACGGTGCATCCTGCTTCAGCGTGCTGAAGCAAAGCACAGCAGCCGATTTATGGCCGGGAAACCAGGCACCGTGGTATGGATGCACATGACAACGGAGTGCTGCGCAAATAAGCGTAAAAAAAATGGTGAAAAATAAACCACAGACTGTGAAGCCAGCCGCTTGACTGATTTCTGTTCACAGAGGATGATAGTAATCTGTACAATCAATCGTAGTGATATTATTTTTTTGTTATAAATGAATGACTTATCAAATAAACCTGGAAAGATCAGCAAACTGGTCACAACCAAGCCTGTGCATATTCTGTATACAAAACCGCAGCATAACTACCTCAGGTTCGACGAGCGTTACCTGTATGAGCACTGGCACAACCGGTTTTCCAGCGGCGACAGGTTTCACCTGCTGCATGACCTGTCACCCAAGCTGGCCTGCTGGACGCACATCAGCGAATCCAGCCTGCATGCGCTGAAATGGGGTGCGGTGTTACTGCTGGCGGCCGGCGTGGTCTTTTTCTCCGACTACCATGCCCGGGTGCCGCTGCTGGCGCCCAGCCTGTTCCTTGCCGGCCTGGTCCCGGCATTACGCGGGCTGATCGGCATCCTGCCAAAAACCTGGACTTACATCTACGACGACGAGGGCAACTATATCGCGTCGATCCCGGTGCCGAAAAACGAGTCTGCACTGCAAAGGCAACAGCGTGAGGCTTTCGAACGACAGCTTTCCACGGCGATTGAAACCGCAAAACAAAAAGAATACTACGAGCTGGAGTAAGCAGCCAGGACTCAATGCGAGGTCAAGCCGACGCTGCGCACGTATTCATGCGCTGCCCGGTCCCAGGAAATACTGCGCTGGATGAACTGGATGCCGTTGACCAGCATTTTGTAATACTGCTCCGGCTCCTCGACGAACAGGTGCACTCCGTCATTCAGGCTGATACGCAGCTCGTTCGACATGGCTTGAAACAACATATAGCGCGAACGTTCCTTGACGCGATCCCGTGACGAGGTGGCCTTGTACCCAACGGCATTGATCGCTCGAAAATCATCCACCGAAGAATCGAGCTGGTCACTTTCGCGGAACAAAATGCCGGTCGGTGGGCTGGAGCTGGCGTGCCAGCGCCTGGCCCGTGACTGGGCTGCCTGGCTGTAGCAGGAAGGAGACTGCAGCGGCACGATCTGCTGGATGATACCACCGGTCGCACGGCCTATCCCGACCGTACCGTTCAGATAGAATTCATTGGCCATGCCGAACGGTTCATACAACGAGGGCATCAGTCCGAAAGAGGCTCCCTGCAGTGTTGCCAGAAAACCCTCGCGCCAGATAAACGGAAAGACCAGTATCTGCTGTGGATACTTCTGCGCCAGGCGCTTTAGAAACGACAGCCCGGACAGTCCCTCGTCCCCTGGAATCGGAAAAAAGAAAAAACGTGCATTACCGCCTTCGCGAAAAAAAGCCTGCACCGCACTGGCCGCGACGTCATAACCCTTCTGCCTGGTGTCATCCCGGCCGGCCATGACAAACCAGCAGGCCTGTGCATCACGATCGAATTTCTGCAGGTCCCCCCACACCGGCCTGGCCCTGGACGGCGCCAGTTCAGCCAATGCAGCCAGTGCCTGCTGACGCTTGCGCTGTTTCCAGACCTGCAGCGCTTGGTAATCCCCTTTCGCCGCCGCCGACAGGATACTGCGCGCGATATGCAGGTCGACAAACGGTCCGTTGTTGACACCCAACAACCTGGGCTTGAGCTGTTTACGCAGATGCCCGGCCATGACTTCAGACTGGAATACATCTTCTGTCAGGTCGATCGCAAACTGGTCGGAGACAGTAAACACAGTCTGTCCCATGTAAGGCAGGGCCCGGTCCAATACCGTAAACCCGGGATAGTCGCGGTAGTCGATCCCATGCCGGATCAACTCCTCGTCGGTCACCGGCGCATCATAGCTGTTGTGCAGTGTCAGATAGAACTTCAAGCGGCTGTCCTTTTCCGCCGCCAGCACGCTGGTCGCCGCTTCCCAATCCTGCAGCATCACGATCCACTCGGCCTGCGGCGCAATCAGTGCCAGCGCCTTGTTCACGGCCGAACCAAACAGCAGCGCGTCACGGCACAGTCTGTCTGACGAGTCCTTTTTGTCTTTCCCGACCAGGTAGGGATGCGGATAGCCGCTGAAATAATCCGGGTCATCTGGTTTGAGGAAATACCATGGCAGCTCCGTGTCGAAACGGTGCAGGGCCAGTTTCACCACCTGCCCGGCGACGATCGCCTGTACCTCACCCACCTTGCGGGTATCGAGTCTGGAAGTCTTTTCTATCCGGTGATGATACGGAGTCAACACCACCGTCCTCAGCCCCGAGGCTTTTTTTACGAAATAGGGTAGACGCCCCATGACTGCTGCCACGCCGCCTGCCGGCGCATAGGGGGTTTCATAGGTAACAAACGCAATCTGTTTCGGCATTTCCATTCCTTCAATGTCACCAGGGTCATCCTGTCTTGATCTACGACAGTCTAGCTCATTAGAAGTATTATAGAAACTCTGGTTTACCCGGCAAGACGGGAATGGCAACGCCGCGCGGCCTACTGATCAAGTGAAATCAGCAAGGCGGGGCGCCTAAGCGGTACTTTGGCCTTGGTGACGGCAGGCACCGGCGGGGTTGTGGTAACGGCCGGAGCCGCGGGCGGGGTGTCAACGGCGCGCGCGTTCAGCCACGCACTGACATAGCTCGAAGCCACCAGCGCCACGAGAAACAAAAACACATAACGCATGATTTTAAATTCGCCTGCACTGACTACCAGCATGGTGCTTCCCCCGTCGCTTTCACGTTGGTACCCGGCAATCCGCTGCCAGGTCTCGTCAGTGTTAACGGCAGGGTCCGGTAAAAGTTTAAGCAATCTAAAACCATACCGGAAGATAACAATATAACTCTTTGATTTTAATAAAATAACCACGAGGCAGGGTGCATTGTACGCACCAACACCAAGGCAAATCAAATGGTATCACGTGGCGATCCTTCTACATACGATTCTTCCGTACCATGTCATTATCCATACGTTGGAGCGCACCTTTGCCTGCCCTCCTCGATCGCGAAAGCCACCCATGCCGCACCCTTGCCCCGTCTCGCGACGAACGGTGGTGAGAAAGGCGGGCTAGCCCGGCTGGTCACGGGCGGTTGACCGGCCTGTTAGCGGTGTCGTCGAACCACGCAAAATATTCCTGTGTGCCCTGCTCGC
>JALUUZ010000040.1 GCA_027021095.1 Gammaproteobacteria bacterium | reverse complement strand
ACAGGTAATAACCGGGAGCGATCGTCCAGCTGACTTTGAGTTGGGTGTGGTCCAGCCGTTCCACGCGAAAGGCGAAGGCCTTGTCGGCATCGAGAAAAGTCTGGTCGTCCTGCAGCCCAAGGTTGTTACTGAAGATCGAGGCCTGCTCCAGGGTTTTTTCCGGAGCCGGGGCAGGCGCTGTTTTCGCTGTCGCCGGGGCAGGGGGCAGCTTGAGTTTCACCTGTGCGGTATGCGGTGGATAGCACAGTCCCATGTCGGCACAGCCCTGGGAAGTCGCGGCCAACTCGATCTGGGCGGGCCGTGGCCCGCTGAGGGTGAACGGAATTTCTATGCGCACCTGGTTGCGAAAGACCTCGACGACACCGAAGAGCGGGTCTTTCTTCTTTTTCCCCTTGGGAATGGCAGGTTTGCCAAGCTTGATTCCGGCGGTCTTGCTGGTGAATTTGAATTTGTCGCGATACAGGTAATAGCCTTTTTCAATTTTCCATTCCGCGATGAGGGTATTGTTTTTGCCCAGTGAAAAGCTGGGCCTGAACGCTTTTTCCTGTGGCAGTGGAAGTTCAGTGTTACTCAGTGCGTTCGGATCCGCAGTGCTGGCTGTCAGTGGGAAGAGCAAGAGAAAGAGGCTGAGAATGTTGATTCTGGTTAGTATTTTCATTAGTGGCTACTCGTGTACTGCTTTATCCAATCAATGTATGCCTGGCTGCCTTGTAGCATAGAGACCGCGACAATTTCCGGAAGTTCATACGGGTGCAGGGCCTTAATGGTACTTTCGACCGATGCAAACAGTTTTTGTTGTGTTTTTATCAGCAGCAGGGTCTCCTGATCGTGGCACAGTTTACCCTGCCATCGATAGGTTGAAACGATTCCAGGAAGCAGGTTGACGCAGGCGGCGCAGGATTGATTTACCAGCGCATCAGCGATTTTTTGCGCGCTCTGTTGGTCAGGACAAGTGCAGAATACAATGATACAATCAGTCATCGGTACACAGACAGGGTGTTTGTTTTCCACATATTGACATATCACGCCGGACGATAAAACGGGTAATTCCAAAATAATTTGCCTTTTTTTTAACCAATTTTTTAACCAACCAGACCAGGGTGGCACTGCCCCGAATGAAACTGCTTTTTTTTCTGCTGATGCCTTTTGTAGACCTGTACCTGCTGATCGTCGCGGGGGGTTATATCGGTCCGCATTTGACGATTTTCCTGGTGGTGTTTACCAGCGTGCTCGGGTTTCTGCTGTTGCGGCACCAGATGTCGTCGGGATTCCGGGTTGCGCAGGCCATTGCCTTGAGCAAGGCCGCACCGGAACGCTCATTGCTGGACGGTGTGTTGATCCTGATTGGGGCAGTTTTGCTGATGGTGCCGGGGTTTCTGTCCGATCTCATTGGCCTGGCGACACTGATTCCCGGTTTTCGCAGCTGGGTATTCAGGCGAATCAGCCGGCAGATACATGTCGAGTTGGAAGTGCAGCAGCAAAGCAGTAAATCGCATACTGAGCAGCGGACGATCGACGGTGAGTACAAGCGCGAAGACTAGCCTGTAGCTTATATCTTTATCAAAAAATTTTATTTTTGTCCTGCCTTGACTCTGGTAAAAACGCCGCTATTATTAGCACTCAATCACATAGAGTGCTAATCAGTGGTGCTGTTTCGTAACAAATTGATATTCAAAAAAATTTAAATTATTCCATATGAAGGAGATTACTTTCGATGAATATTCGCCCATTACATGACCGTGTAATCATTAAACGTCTGGAGGAAGAACGTACTTCGCCAGGTGGTATCGTCATTCCTGACAGTGCAGCAGAAAAACCGGTAAAAGGTGAGGTCATTGCTGCGGGGAAAGGTAAGATCCTTGATAACGGGGAAGTGCGTCCGATGGACGTCAAAGTCAACGACAAAGTGCTTTTCGCCAAGTATTCCGGTACTGAAATCAAGGTCGATGGCGAGGAATACCTCGTCATGCGCGAAGAAGACATCGTAGCGATTATCGAATAGACAGACATACAATCAGAGGATAAAGCACTATGACTGCAAAAGAAGTGAAATTTAGTGATGAAGCGCGACAGCGTATGGTCAAAGGGGTCAACATACTTGCCAATGCGGTAAAAGTGACCCTTGGGCCGAAAGGACGTAATGTCGTTCTGGACAAAAGTTTCGGTGCGCCGACCGTCACCAAAGACGGTGTCAGTGTGGCAAAGGAAATCGAACTCAAAGACAAGTTTGAGAACATGGGTGCGCAGATGGTCAAGGAAGTGGCCTCTCAGACATCGGATATCGCCGGAGACGGTACGACTACCGCGACGGTACTGGCCCAGGCGATCATGCGTGAGGGACTGAAGGCCGTGGCTGCAGGCATGAACCCGATGGACCTGAAGCGTGGTATCGACAAGGCAGTGACCGCGGCGGTTGCGGAGCTGAAGGAGCTGTCCAAGCCTTGTGAGGATGACAAGGCGATTTCCCAGGTCGGCACTATTTCGGCCAATGCGGATTCCGCGATCGGTGAGATCATTGCCAAGGCCATGTCCAAGGTCGGCAAAGAAGGTGTGATTACCGTGGAAGAGGGTTCCGGCCTCGAAAACGATATGGATGAAGTAGTCGGTATGCAGTTTGACCGCGGTTACCTGTCACCTTACTTCATCAATAACCAGGAAAACATGACCGCGGAGCTGGAAGAGCCGCACATCCTTCTGCACGACAAGAAAATCAGTAATGTACGTGACCTGATCCCGATACTGGAAGCCGTCGCCAAGTCCGGGCGGCCGTTGTTGATCATCGCCGAAGACATCGAGGGCGAGGCACTGGCTACCCTGGTGGTCAACTCGATTCGTGGTATCGTCAAGGTCTGTGCAGTCAAGGCACCGGGCTTCGGTGACCGCCGCAAGGCGATGTTGCAGGATATTGCGATCATGACCGGCGCCACGGTGATTTCCGAGGAAGTCGGTATGTCTCTGGAAAAAACCACACTCGATGACCTGGGTTCAGCGAAGCGTGTCAATGTCACCAAGGAAAACTGCACCATTATCGACGGCGCAGGCCAGAGCTCGGAAATCGAGGACCGGGTCAAGCAGATCCGTGTGCAGATCGAGGAGTCCACTTCCGATTACGACAAGGAAAAACTGCAGGAGCGTATTGCCAAGCTGGCAGGCGGTGTCGCCGTGATCAAGGTCGGGGCGGCAACGGAAGTCGAAATGAAAGAAAAGAAAGCGCGTGTCGAGGACGCATTGCATGCCACACGTGCCGCGGTCGAGGAAGGCATCGTTCCGGGTGGTGGCGTCGCGCTGGTCCGGGTGCTGGGCAAGATCAAGGATATGAAAGTCGATAATCCTGATCAGCAGGCCGGTGTACAGATCGCTTGTGCCGCCATGGAAGAGCCTCTGCGCCAGATCGTATTGAATGCCGGTGAGGAAGCTTCGGTAGTCCTGAACAAGGTCGCTTCCGGTGAGGGTAACTTTGGCTACAATGCGGCAAGCGGTGAGTATGGCGACATGGTCGAGATGGGTATCCTCGATCCCACCAAGGTAACCCGTACCGCGTTACAGCATGCGGCATCCGTAGCAAGCCTGATGATCACCACCGAGGCAATGATTGCCGAGCTGCCTGAAGACAAGGGTGCTGAAGCAGCGCCTGACATGAGCGGCGGCATGGGTGGCATGGGCGGTATGGGTGGCATGGGCGGTATGATGTAATCGCCCCCATCCAGCCGTACAGCCGGAAAAAAGCCCCGCTTTGCGGGGCTTTTTTTTAGCTATTTTTTGTCGAAATCGGCGGTAAAGTCGAAATCCAGCGACAGGTCGTCGCCGCCCATCGGATCTGCGGCGCTGGGTGTCTGCGCCGGCGCCGTGGCCTCGCCGAACTGTGCTTGTACCCCCTGCTCTTCGTCTGCGGCGATGCTCAGGTTGCCGCTTTGCCCCATTTCCGTGGCGTTGCCACGGGCCAGGTTGATTTTGAGCCTGAGGTTATTGGCGGAATCCGCGTTGCGCAGGGCCTCTTCTTCGGTGATATTGCCGGCCGCGTAGTGCCGGAACAGTGCCTGGTCGAAGGTGGCCATGCCCAGGTTTTCCGATTTTTCCATGATGTCCTTGATTTCACTGACCTCGCCACGCTTGATCATGTCACAGACGAGTGGGGTGCCAAGCAGGATTTCGAACGCCGCGACCCGCTTGCCGTCGACCGATGGAATCAGCCGTTGCGACACGAACGCGCGCAGGTTCAGCGACAGGTCGAGCAGCAGCTGGTTGCGCCGGTCTTCCGGGAAAAAGTTGATGATTCTGTCCAGCGCCTGGTTGGCGTTGTTGGCGTGCAGGGTCGAGATGGCCAGGTGCCCCGTTTCGGCGAATGCGATGGCGTGTTCCATGGTTTCGCGGTCGCGGATTTCACCGATCAGAATCACGTCCGGTGCCTGGCGCAGCGTGTTTTTCAGC
>JALUUZ010000039.1 GCA_027021095.1 Gammaproteobacteria bacterium | reverse complement strand
TGGGCAATGTTGCAGAAAAAACTTCCGGACCGCGGGATTCAGGCTCCAAGCGATCCCCGAGTGCTTTACACCGGTAGGGTGCGTTTACGCACCACTTCCGTGTGATTTACTTTGACAGGTCGTGATTCTAGTAACCCCCGCCTGACTGCTCCCGTGGCATGGAAGAATCGTGTGTCGAAGGTTGACTCCCCCGTGATTTGACCCTATAATTCGAAATATGTCGAAATATGAAAATATAGATTTTACTCACTACGCTCGTGTCTTTAAAGCGATTTCAAATCCTAACCGGCTGAAAATATTAGTATATTTTATGTCGTGTTGCGAGCCGGGCAGTGTCTGTACGGTTGGGGACGGGCCCAGGTGTTGTGTTGGTGAGCTTGGTTCGTTGTTGTCGGTAGCACCCTCCACGTTGTCACACCACTTGAAGGAACTGCATGGTGCCGGGTTGATCAATATGCAAAGGCGTGGTCAGCAGATCGAATGCTGGTTGGCTACTGACGCGATCGCGGCGGTGCGTGAGTTTTTCAGTTTCGCGGCAGACCCTGTTTGCGGACAGGCAGACAATAGTCATTGTGGAGGTAAAGATGAAGCAGAATGAACAGGACAGGATTCGCCAGCAGGTACGCGACAGTTATGCCAAGGTCGCAGAATCGAGTGAGAAGGGGGAAGGCTGTGGCGTGGCCGACAGCTGTTGCGGTGTGCCTGCCGATCTGAATACCATTGATTCCACGCGTCTTGGCTACAGCGCAGAAGAAGTACAGGGGGTGCCGGAGGGTGCAGAGATGGGGCTTGGCTGTGGCAACCCGAATGCATTGGCCGCATTGCAGCCGGGTGAAACCGTGCTCGACCTGGGCAGTGGCGGCGGATTCGATTGTTTTCTTGCCGCGCAGCGCGTGGGCGGGCAGGGCAGGGTGATCGGAGTTGACATGACCCCGGCGATGCTCAGCAAAGCGCGTCACAATGCAGTAAAAGGCGAGTATCAGAACGTCGAATTCAGGTTGGGAGAAATCGAGTATCTGCCCGTTGCCGATCAAAGTATCGATGTGGTGATCTCGAATTGTGTCATCAACCTGTCACCCGACAAGCAACAGGTATTCAACGAGGTGTTTCGTGTCCTCAAGGCCGGTGGACGGCTTGCGGTTTCCGATGTCGTGGCCAGTGCCGAGATGCCGGATGAAGTCAGGCAGGACCCGGTATTCTATTCAGGTTGTATGGCCGGGGCCTCGTTGGTCTCTGAACTCGAGGCGATGCTTGCGCGCAGCGGTTTTACGGAAATCAGTATTCAGCCACGGGACGAGTCGCGCGAGTTTATCAAGGATTGGGCACCGGGCAGCCGTATCGAGGATTATGTGCTGTCTGCGAATATCACCGCGATCAAGCCACAGGCCGTGAGCTGTTGTTGTTGAGCTTCAGGCTGCCAGCAGTGCAGCCTGGGTCTCCTCAAACTGTTGTTGTGCCTGGGCGATCACTGCTGTGACCTGGTCCGGCTCAAGGCCGGTGCAGTCCCACGCCTGTGCGTGGATGGCCGGTACGTCGGCCAGGTCGGTCGAATGCAGCTCGGCAAGATTGGCCAGGGTATTGGCGATATGCACCAACGAGACTTCAAGCTGGTGTGCCGAGGCCTTGTCGGGATGATGATGGCAGGCGATGCAGGTCACGAGTTTGTCGGGCAGTTTCCATGAGCGTGCCAGTTCGGCACCGACCTGCATATGATTGAATCCCAGCACCTGGTTCTCGTAGTGGTACAGTGCATGGTCTGCAGTGTCTGACTGCATACGGGTCAGTGCTTCACGGGTTTCATCCGGTTTTTTACTGAAGATGATCAACTGGCCTATGTCGTGCAACAGGCCGGCAACGAAGATGGATTCATCGTGCTTTCTGCCACACAGGGTTGCCAGCAGACCGGCGATCACTCCGCAATAAATACTGTGCTGCCAGAAATTTTCGATTGAAATGATGCCGTTCGTCATCTTACTGAACGTCTTGACAGCCGAGACCGCAAGCACCAGGTTGGCGATGCGCCGGGTGCCGATGACCGAAACGGCACGCGACAGGGTATCGATACGCGAGCGCATACCGTAAAAAGGGCTGTTGGCCATTTTCAGAAGATGTGCGGTCAGCGGTGGATCCTGCAACAGTACCTTTTCCAGGTCGCGTGAGGTGGTACGTGGCTGGTTGATCATTTCCATGACTTTCAGGCACACGGTCGGCAGGGACAGCAGATGCTGGACCTGTTTGACCAGATTGATGTAAGGCGCGGTGTCAGTGTTCATCGGATTTCTCACGAATAGTTATCGGCAACGGGCAGGCAGCGATAACGCTCGATCGCTGATACTGTGAACCAGCCCGCATTTCTCACTCCCGTCTCGCTACGAACGGTGGTGAGAAATGCGGGCTGGTTCCAGTCCTGGCTTAATCATAGTTGAAAATACGCGTATTTTTTACGCAGGCCGATGGAATTTCCAGCGTGGAAATTCCGCTACCCGTAGTTGGTTTTTTCAGGTAGTATTGAACTCTATGTAGCTGAATTGCCTTGAGTTACGCGGGCTCCCTGCAAGGGGGTACCGCAGGCTCCTGACAAGAATAGTAAAAAGGAGAAAGAAAGGATGTTGTTGTTATCCAGACGCAACCATCAGGGTTTGGTGATTGAACCTGATGCCTCCATACCGGCAAATATGAAAGTAACGGATTTGTTCGGCGAGAACGGAATAAGAATAAAGGTCGTCAGTGTGGACAACGGAGTGGTCAAGTTGGGAATCGATGCGCCCAAGGAATTCAAGATATTGAGAAACGAACTCGATAACTGGAATTCCACCGGCACTCCCACCGGCCAGTCCAAGGACAAGAACAAGAAGGAAAAGACCCCGGCATCGAATATGTTCAGGCGGCGCAAGGCCTATTCCACGCCCAGGGCCTAGCGGGCAAGGGTTGATCGTGCAGCCCGGCTGCACGGCCTTGCGATCAATTGAAAACCGAGGGAATTGTATCCGCCTGTTCAGTGGCGGGGAGCTTCGTTATGTACAATAACCGGGAATAAAATCAATGAATGAGACGATTAACGCATTCACTGCCTTTTTTAACCAGGAGTTTACCCAGGGACAGAAACTGGTCCTGATCCCGGCAGTCGTCATTGTGATTCACCTGGTCGTCATCCTGATCAGGCGGGTCGGTCACAAGATTATTGCTTCGAGCAACAAGCCGTCGTTATCGAAAGTCCGGACACTGATCAGTGTGGCGATCAGCGCCCTGGTGTTCGGTCTGTACCTGGTGGCCGTCGGTTTTGTGCTGATCCAACTGGGTGTCCCGTTGAAAGTCTACCTGGCCAGTGCCTCGATCATCGGCCTGGCGGTCGGTTTCGGCTCACAAGGCCTGGTGCAGGATGTGGTAAACGGGCTGACACTGGTGTTGTCGGACCTGTTCGATATCGATGACATGGTCGAGATTTCCGGTAAGACCGGGATAGTGAAAAAGGTCGGCATGCGGTTTACGGTGTTGGTAAGCGATACCGGTGCCAAGATCTATGTGCCGAACAGGACGATCAAGCATGTAGTCAACTACCCGTCCGGTTACGAGGGTTATACGGTGGATCTGCTGGAGACTGCCACGGCGGACAAGGCAACGTTGAGTAAAATCGTGTCGCAGCAGTTGCCGGAGTTTGAATCACAGTTCGGCGGGTTGACGATCGGCACCACCGAGCTGCAGGCCAACCGCGGTATCAAGCAAAAAAAATATGTACGTGTGCGGTTTAAAATCTGGCCGGGGAAAGAGCAGCCGATCTGTACCAGTTTCAAGCAGATGCTGCTGAGTGAGATTCGCAAGGTCGATGCCGACTACCAGGACTGGATGATCAGTACCACCAGTGAGCTCGAGGCTTATGAGCAGGTGCTGGCGCAGCGGGTACACTGACCAGGCTTTTCAAGCCAGCCCGCATCGCGCCGTGTGCGGTGACTCACCTGCGGCGCCGGCGAATAGCGAGAGGTGCAAGGGTGCGACATGGGTGGCTTTCGTGAGACCGAGGAGCGCGCAGGCAAGGTAGGGTGCGTTGTACGCACCACCACCACGACAGCTCGCATCGCATCACGCGAAGATGCTTTTACACACTGGCTCGCTGGCGGAGCGAAAGCCAGCCAGGGTGTGCCATTACCGTTCATTTCTTCATCATAAAGATCAGTAGAAAAACGAAACCCACCACGGCAGCCAGTATCAGGGCAAAGTTCAACCACTCCTTGCTGCTGCCTTTCGGGCCGTTTTTGACCCAGTGTTTTGCGGTTGGCCACAGGTAGATGACCATGCCGCCAAGCAGTATTACTGAAATGATCTTGATCCAGTCCATAAGTTATCTCGTGTTTCGATGTGGCAGAAACAAATAAGCCACGGCAGAATGCCATGGCTTATTTACTATCGACTTAAAACGGCAACCGTTTTTCGTCTGGCTGTCTC
>JALUUZ010000038.1 GCA_027021095.1 Gammaproteobacteria bacterium | reverse complement strand
CATTTTTGCCTAGCTTATCCGCCCAATATGGAACAAGCTGCGTAAAGGCAGAGCCCGTGACGGGATCTTCGTTTATTCCATATTTAGGCGCAAAAAACCTGGTAACAAAATCGTAATTGCTTCCGATTGCCGTGATGGCGACACCTCTCAGATCTAACCTGCTGAGCAAGGACATATCGGGCTCAGCATCATATACACTACCTTCATCCTCGAAAACCACCACATAGTCTTCGGCCTCAAGGCACTCAACCGGTGAAATTTGAAAGGCGTTGCGTATGTTCTCTGGAACCGCACATTGCTTCGGCGGTTGTGCAGGGAAATCCATTTCCAACAGGTCTTCGTTTCTGGCTACTATCAGCTCTCCACTTCTTGACGAAAAGAAAATGTTGTTCTGTTTGTCGTCGAGGATGGTAAAAATTACGAAGGCCGCAGCCAACGTGGCATGGCCACATAGATCAACCTCCTGTACAGGGGTAAACCACCTGATATGGTAACCGGACCCGGCCGGCACGAAAAACGCGGTTTCGGAAAGATTGTTTTCGGCCGCTATCGATTGCATCAACTCATCGGCGAGCCAGGTTTCCAGTGGACAAACGGCTGCCGGGTTGCCTTCGAACGGCCTGTTCGCGAATGCGTCGATTTGATAAATAGTCAATGACATTTCCTTGTCGCAAATCCTTTAACGCTGCAACGCGGTCTCGACCTCGGTGCGTTTTTCGGTGCCGGCCAGGCACTCGATCAGTTGCAGCGCGAAATCCATCGCTGTACCGGGACCGCGTGAGGTAATCACACGGCCATCGGTGACCACGGCCTGGTCGCGGTAACGAAGCCCTGCGACCTCCATCTTGTCGAGCACACCCGGGTAGCTGGTGGCCTCCTTGCCGTTCAGCAACCCGGCACTGGCCAACACTTTCGGCGCAGCGCAGATCGCGGCGGTATATTTTCCTTTATCCGCCATGCGGGTCAGCAGTTCTTTGATACGCGTGTCCTGATCCAGGTAATCGGCACCTGGCAGGCCACCGGGCAGGACCACCATGTCGTAGTCTGTTTGCAGTGCCTGGTCCAGGTCGGTATCGGGCACCAGACTGGTTCCACGTGAACACTTGACGACATCCTTGTCCAACCCGGCGGTCACCACCTCGACCCCTGCACGGCGCAGCAGATCGATGATCGTTACCGCCTCGAGTTCTTCACAGCCTTGAGCCAGTGGAACCAATACACGTGGCATAAGCGCCTCACTTGCTCTCTACTTTTTCTCCGCTTTCTCGGCCGTTGCCGGCGCGTCTTTGCCCTTGGCCAGCTTGGTGTTGTGCGTGGGAGAACCATACCGGGCGATATGCAGGCCTTTCAACAGGTTCAACGCCTCGGACAACTGAAAATCCGTTTCAGCCAAGGATTTGGCTTTACCTGATTTAGGCTTCTTCTTCTGTTTCGATGAAATCGTGTTGTTTTCCAGGTGATGGCTCAGATCCTTTTCCTTGATCTGCTTGAGCGACGGCTTGCGCCTGTGTGACACCTGCAGATTTTCGACGACCACGTCCGGCACTATCCCCTTGACCTGGATCGAACGGCCCGACGGCGTAAAGTAACGTGCGGTGGTCAGCTTGACCGCCGTGCCGCCACGTGCCGGCAGAATCGTCTGCACCGAACCTTTACCAAAAGTCTTTTCACCCATGATGATCGCTCGCCGGTGATCCTGCAGTGCACCCGCGACGATCTCCGAAGCCGACGCTGAGCCGCCGTTGACCAGCACCACCATCGGTGCGCCGTTGATCAGGTCCCCTTCGGTAGCCGAAAAGCGCAGCCGCGAATCCCGGACCCGCCCCTTGGTAAACACGATCAGGCCTTTTTCAAGAAACGCATCCGACACAGTAACCGATGCGCTGAGTACGCCACCCGGGTTGTTCCTCAGGTCGAGCACCAGGCCCTTGAGTTTTCCACCGGCCTGTTTGACCAGTTTTCTGAGTTCTGCCGTCAACGCCTCACCTGTCTTCGCCTGGAACTGGGTGATGCGTATATAACCATAGCCTTTGTCATACATTTTCGACTTGACACTGCGCACTTTGACTACTGACCTGGTGATCGTGATCTTGAGCGGCTTGTCCACACCCTCGCGCACGATCGTCAGGGTAATGTCCGTCCCCGGCTTGCCACGCATTCTTTTCACCGCATCACTCAGGGTCATGCCTTTGACCGGGGTATCGTCCAAGCGGATGATCAGGTCACCAGCCTGGATTCCTGCACGTTGTGCGGGGGTATCATCGATCGGTGCAATGACTTTGACAAAGCCGTTCTCCATGCCGACCTCGATGCCAAGCCCGCCGAACTGGCCGGAGGTCCCGGCCTGCAGTTCCGAAAACTCTTCCTTGTTCAAATAAGAGGAATGCGGATCCAACCCTGACAACATTCCGCGGATCGCGTTCTCGATCAGCTTTTTATCAGGTACTTCAGTAACATAGTCGTTCTTAACCCGTGAAAACACGTCGGTGAAGGAGCGCAGATCATTGAGCGAAAGCCCCTGCAGCGGTGCTTTATTGGCAAAAACGCCAACACCCATGGCCAAACTGACGCCAATAGTCATGCCAGCAACCAGCAATGCTATTGCCCTGAAGTTGACTCTCTTCTTTGCAGAACCCATTTCTCTATCTACTCCCCTGTTTCAAATACTTGCGACACACACCCGGAAAGCCGGGCAACGGCCCGGCCAGGATGACGAACACTTTACGGTCTCATCCCTTACAAACTAGCACAGATCCGCGATAAAGCGTAATAAATACTTATACTGAACAACTGCGGCCGCGCAACCAGCACCCAAGGCTTCCCACCCGTGCTTCCCGTCAGCGTTTGCCGGTCGCGACCCGGACCCACTCCAGTGGATTCAGCGGCCTTCCCCGGCGGCGGATCTCGAAGTAAAGCGCACTGCGCTTCAGCCCGCCGGTATCACCAACTTCGGCGATTTTTTCACCTGCCTCGACCGCATCGCCAACCGACTTCAACAGCCTGCGGTTGTGCCCGTACATCGTCAGGTACTGGCTGCCATGATCGATGATCATGATCATGCCATAGCCCCGAAGCCAGTTGGCAAACACCACTGTGCCCCTGGCAATGGATTTTACCCCGGTGCCGCTCGGCGCCGCAATCAAAACACCTTTTGCATGCAGCTTGCCATAAGAATTGCGCCGGTTGAAATAGCTGATCACATTACCTTCGGTCGGCCAGGGCAGGCGCCCCTTCAGGCCGGCAAACGGCTTGCCGCGCAATCCCGGGCTGATCGCAAAAACAGCGGCCTTTGTGTGTTTGTTTCCTGTCGCTGGACGACGCGGCCTGTTCCCGGCCTGCCGGCGCAGTTTCTGTAGCCGTTGTCGTTGACGTAACTGCCGACGCAACAGGCGGCGTTGCTGCTGCCGCTGCAGCAACACCAGCACCTGCGACAACTCCGAACGCCTGTTCTGCATCAGCCGCAATGATTTTTTCTGCGCCTGCATTTGCTGCCGCAGCGAAAACAGGATTCGGTTGCGCTGCGCGCGCTTGTCCTGGTACTGCTGCAACTGGCGTGTATAACGGTCCTGCGCCTGTTCCAACATGATCTTGCGGCGATCGTAGTCACGCTGCAGCCGTGCAAGCCTGTTCAGCTGCGTAAGCACCTGTTGTATGTTCTTGGCGCGTGCCGCTTCGATATACCGGTGATAGGCCAGCGCACGCTGAATCTCGCCCGGGTGGCGCTCGCTCAACCAGATACGCAACGACACACTCTGCCCGAACGAAAACACCACCTTCGCCATCTGCAGCATCTGTCGCCGTGATCGCGTCAGCCGCCGTGCAGCCTGGTCGCGTTGCGCCTTGACTCGTTCGAGCTTTTTCTTCAGCTTCCTGGTTTCAACCAGGTTCGCGTCGATCCGGGTCAGCAGCCCGGCCGCTTCTTTCTCGATCGCCGCGAGCTCTGCCAGGGCCTTGCCTGCCGCAGAGCGCTTTTGCTCGAGTTGCTGCTGCAGCCGGCCGATCCGGCGTGCGAGTTCTTTCAATGACTGCTCGATGTCAGCCACAGAACGCCTGCCGGCTGCCGGTTTTGCGGGACGTGATTCAGCGGCGTGACCGCTGGCAGGGTCGGCCAGCGGCAGGCGGGGAGCTGTCAGGCACAGGACGAGCAGAAAAAACGCCGCCCATCCCCTTCCCGGAGGCCCGGGACAGTCTCTGCAAACGGCCGGTTCATGCGTGATCATCCTCGACAAGCGACCTTCCAGTCATTTCAGCGGGCTTTTCTATGCCCATCAAATCTATCATCGTTGGTACGACATCGGCAAGCACACCATTGCTCGCAAGCCTGACATCGGCACCGACGCAGATAAAGGGCACAGGATTCAGTGTGTGTGCAGTATGCGCCTGGCCGGTATCGTCGCCGAGCATCTTTTCTGCATTACCGTGATCGGCGGTAATCAACCAGGTG
>JALUUZ010000037.1 GCA_027021095.1 Gammaproteobacteria bacterium | reverse complement strand
TCCCGATCCTTACTATGGTGGTACCGACGGTTTCGAGCGTGTGCTGGATATGATCGAGCAGGCGGCCAGCGGCCTGCTCGAGGCGATCAAGCAAAGACATTTCTGACCACCAGCGCGCGGCAATCAGCTGTCTTTTTTGATCGAGTCTTCCTTGGTATCGCTAAGCGCGCTCCTGAACCCCGGCACCGCTGCACGTGTGCCTTGGCCTGCTGCCGCAACGGCCTGTTCCTGTACCGCAGGCTTTTCGTTGCGCGCACCGGCCTGTTGTTGCGCAGGACGCTGTTCGTCGTTGTGACGCTGTTCCGTGCGCGGCCTGCCGCCACCGGGCTGCTCACCCTTGGTATGACTTCCGGTAGTGTTTGCGGCCTTGTCGTTCGCGCTTGTCTCGCCGGCAGTCGTATTGTGCCCAGGCCCCTTGCGTGGCGTGTCGTTGCCAGTGGACTGCGGCGGGTTTTTGCTGCCGGTCGCGGGCCGAAAACCAGGTGTCACCGGGGCTGGTTTCGGCGTGTCGGCGGCCTGCTGTTTCCGGGTCGCCTGATCCTGCTCCTGCGTGCCGGCCGCGGCAGAACGAAAGCCGGTTTGCGCTGCGGCAGGTTTCTGTGCCGGTTCTTTTTCTGCCATCGTGTTCTGCTTGTTACCCGGCTGCTGCCTGGGCGGCTTGCGGTCGGCAGCGGGGCGTTTTTTTGCCTCGGGTGCGGAAGCCGCGGTTTGTTCTGTCCTGCCTGGTTTTCCTGGGGACGTTTTGTCGCCGGCCGGCCGGCTTGCGGCGGCTGTCGTTTCCTGTGTCCTGTTTGCAGCGGGCCCCTTGCCCGTGGTGCCGTTGCTTCGGCGTGCCTGTGGTTCGACAGCCGCCGGTGCGCCGTTGTCCTGCCGGGCGGTTTCTGACGCCGTGTTTTCGTTACGCCGTTTCTGGTTTGCTCTTGTGCGTTGCGGTCTGCCGCGCTCGTTTCGCGCTTCACCGCCGTTACGTGCGCCGCGGCCTGCCTCCCGTGGCGTGGACTGTTCAGTCTGTGTCCGGTTATCGGTTCGCTGTTCGTTGCGTGGGCGGTTCTGCTGGCTGCCGGCAGCGCCGCGGCCCTGGCCCTGTTGTCCACGCCCGGTTTTTCTATTGTCCTGGGCACGGTTGTCGTTGCCGGCCTGGGAGCGGGTGTTGCGGTTCTGGCTGCGCCGGTTGTCCTGGCGGTTGCCATTGGCCTGGGCGGGCCGGTTTTTCTGCTGTTCACCACGCTGCTGCGCGGATTTCGCCTGCTGGCCGGCTTGTTGCCCGCGTGCCTGATCCTGTGCCCGGCGGTTGCGTGACTGGTTCGTGCCGCCACGGCGGTTGCGGCCGCTTGTACGCCGCCCGCCATTACTGCTGCGCCTGTTGCCGCCGCTGCGGGGTTTAGTGCTGCGGCTTTGGGCAGGCTTGCTGCCTGGTTTGCCGAGCTTGTCGCCGAACAGGCTGCTCCAGAGCCGTTTCAGCAAGCCTTCTTCAGCCCCATCAGCCGGCCGCTGCCTGGAGGACACGGACCTTGGCGTCACCGGCGGTGCGGGTGGCGTAATCGTGTTGACGGCCGCCGACTCGTCCTGGGGTTTGCTGGCCTCTGGCTGGTAGTCCTCTTCACCGCTGTCGACCAGTTCCATTTTGTAGCTTGCCTGTTCGGTTTCCTCGTTCAGTTCGTTTTCGCGGATACGCTTGAGCTCGAAGTTGGGCGTTTCCAGGTTGGCATTGGGCACGAGGATGATCGCCACGTTCTGCCGGTTTTCGATTGCATGGATCATTTCGCGCTTTTCGTTCAACAGGAAGGTGGCGGCCTTGACCGGCAGCTGTGCGATGATCTTGCTGGTGTTTTCTTTCATCGCTTCTTCTTCCAGGATGCGCAGAATCGACAGTGACAGTGATTCGGTGCCACGAATATGCCCGTGGCCGTTACAGCGCGGGCAGGTGATCTGAATCGATTCACCAAGCGAGGCACGCAGGCGCTGGCGTGACATTTCCAGCAGTCCGAAGCGTGAAATACGCCCGACCTGTACCCGGGCACGGTCCATTTTCAGCGCTTCACGCAGGCGGCTTTCCACTTCACGCTGATTCCTGGTTTGCAGCATGTCGATAAAATCGATCACGATCAGCCCGCCCAGGTCGCGCAGCCGCAACTGCCGGGCGATCTCGTCGGCCGCCTCGAGGTTGGTATTGAGCGCAGTTTCCTCGATATCGGCCCCCTTGGTCGCCCGCGAGGAATTGATATCGATCGAAACCAGTGCCTCGGTGTGGTCGATGACGATCGATCCGCCGGAAGGCAGCCTGACCTGGCGGTTGTAGGCCGAGTCGATCTGTGATTCGATCTGGTACTTGGTAAACAACGGCACGTTGTGTTGATAATGTTTGAGCTTGCTCAGGTTGTGCGGCATGACCTGGGTGATGAAATCCTGGGCTTCCTCGTACAACTTCTTGTTGTCGATCAGGATTTCACCAATATCATTGCGCATCAGGTCACGCAGTGTGCGGATGATGACGTTGCTTTCCTGGTAGATCAGAAACGGGGCGGGTTTTTCTTTCGACGCAGTTTCGATCGCCTCCCACAGGTGGATCAGGTAATCCATGTCCCATTTCAGTTCTTCCTGCGAGCGGCCGACACCGGCGGTGCGCACGATGACCCCCATGCCACTGGGGATATCGAGCTGGCTCAGGATTTCGCGGATCTCGTTGCGCTCGTCACCCTCGATACGGCGTGAAACACCGCCTGCGCGTGGATTGTTCGGCATCAGTACCAGGAAACGGCCTGCCAGGCTGACAAAGGTGGTCAACGCCGCCCCCTTGTTGCCGCGTTCTTCTTTTTCAACCTGGACGACGAGTTCCTGCCCTTCCTTGATGGCTTCCTTGATGTTCGGCCGCTGTCCACTGCCGGGAACGAATTCAGTCAGGAAATAGTTACGCGAAATCTCCTTCAGCGGCAGAAAACCATGGCGCTCGGCGCCATAGTCGACAAATGCTGCTTCGAGGCTGGGTTCGACGCGGGTAACTTTACCTTTGTATATGTTTGACTTTTTCTGTTCTCTCGAAGGTGTTTCAATATCCAGGTCAATTAACTTCTGGCCATCCACGATGGCGACACGCAACTCCTCTGATTGAGTTGCGTTTACTAACATTCTTTTCATTTCTTTTTCTCGCTGGTGCTCTTCCGTTCAGCGGGTATCTTTTGGGCTGTTCGATCTTTAACATATCGGGTTACGCTGTTTTACGTGTATGCAATTTGCAATTGTGTTGCCATCTAGTGCTATAAAAATCTGGCCCTGGTTTACCCAAACTCTATCCTGGCTGGATTAACTATATCCTTGACCAAAATAAGCCTATTTGAGATTGAGGAGCACGTATCTTCAAGTATTGCTCTGCATTTGTGCTTGCTTTTAGGGTTGAGCAATATTAGAACCCTATTTATAGCATGGGGTAAGCATGCTGTTTTTCAATCTGATACTGCAAAAGTATTTTCACTACCAAAGTTTTATGTTCCGTTTGCTGATATCCTTTCGCTCGAAGTTGAAATCAGCATGCCCGGAATGCATAGTGTGTCACTTTGTATATCACTTTGGGTTACCTGTGTATATGCAACTAAATGATTGATAATAAAAGATTAATTATATTGGTCTTCATGCCGGGCAGCAACCGCTGCCCGACACGAATGATTGATTAACGGGCGTATTTTGTCAATATCACCACAGGAATCAACCTTTGGTGTTAATAATAGCATATTCAGACAATGAAAGAGATCGTGGTACAGGATTCTGAAGCCGGACAGCGCATCGACAATTATTTACTGAAAAAACTTAAGGGAATTCCAAAGTCTCACGTTTACAAACTGTTGCGCAAAGGCAGTATCCGGGTCAACAAGGGCAGAAAAAAACCCGATTACCGGGTCGTCGCCGGTGATGTCGTCCGGGTCCCCGGCGACGGCGGCGGCCAGCCACGCCAGGTGCCAAGGCTGGACCCACAGCTGCTCGCCGCGGTCCGGGGCCGCATCGTCTTCGATGACGAATTTCTGATCGTGCTCAACAAGCCGGCCGGGTTGGCGGTGCATGCCGGCAGTGGCCTGAGCTATGGTGTCATTGATATACTACAGGCCTGCTGTGGCGCAGACGCCGAGTTGCAGCTGGCGCACCGTCTGGACAGAGAGACCAGCGGCTGCCTGGTGGTGGCCAGGACCCGTGCGGCACTGCTCGACATGCAGGCGCAGTTCAAACAGCGGCTCGTGCACAAACACTACCTGGCGCTGGTGCAGGGCCGGTGGCGGCAGGGCCGCTGCCGCTCGGTGATGAAGTTGTCCAGGCAGCAGCGTGGCGGGGAGCGCCGGATGGTTGCCGGTGAGGAGGGCAAGCTGGCGGTCAGTCATTTCCGGCCGCTGGCGGTCTACCAGGAAACGACACTGCTGGAAGTGTCGATCGAGACCGGCAGGACGCACCAGATCCGTTCACAGCTGGCGCAC
>JALUUZ010000036.1 GCA_027021095.1 Gammaproteobacteria bacterium | reverse complement strand
TGCTGCCGGCGGGACCTCGGGCGTCACCGCCTGTGCAGCGTCAGGCTCGGTGAAGTCCATCTGCTGCACGCATTGCTCGATCGGCGCGGCCTCTTTGTTATCCTTGTCGTCTGCGACAACCGGCTCGGCCTCCGCCTCCGGCGGCTGGTCGTTACCGGGCTGCGCCTCTGCCAGGCTCTGTTTGTAGGGCGCCAGCCAGTGATGCACATCCTGCGGGCGGTCGGCTTCCTTGACCTGGATCGCATAGGCGATCAGCGCCAGAAAAGCCTTGCTGTAGCTGCCGGCATAGTCAGACAGCGGCGGCAGCGGATCCGGCTTGCCTTCACTGGCCGCCAGGATGCGCCGCACTGAATCCACCAGCTTGACGTTCTTCGACGCGCTGACACACCGGTAAAGCACCATGCCGAGTGCATAGATGTCCGACCAGGGGCCGACTGCCTCAGTGGTCTGGTCATATTGCTCCACCGGGGCGTAACCGGGCGTCAGGATAGCGGTAACCGCCTTGGTCTTGCTTTCGATCGCCTGTCGTGCGGCACCGAAATCGATCAGCACCGGCTGCATATCACTGCGCAGCACGATGTTCTGCGGCTTGATGTCACGGTGTACATAACCGTCCTGGTGAATCAGTGCCAGCCCCTCACACAGCGTAAAAGTCATGTTCACCAGTTCCTGTTCGGTGAATGCATGACCTGAGTCCAGTTTCGCTCCCAGTGTATCGCCCTCGATATATTCCAGGACGATATAGGCGGTGTTGTTGGCTTCGAAATAGCGGTGTACCAGGTTGATCACCGGGTGATTGAAATGCGCCAGCACCCGCGCCTCGTCGAGAAAACGTTCCCGGCCCCATTGATACTCGGCCTCGTCCTTAAGGCTGCGTGGCATGACCGTCGCACCTTCTGCACGGACCGCGTACTCGTTCGGCAGGTACTCCTTGATCGCTACTTTTTTGTTCAGATTCAGATCCAGTCCCAGGTAGGTCACGCCGAAACTGCCCATGCCGAGCACGCGCTCGATACGGTATTCGTTGAGCTCGGTCCCTGGCGCCAGGCTGTGGTAATAGGTTTCGTCAGTCATGATGCATCGATGATTTTCGAGCCACCCTCGAACCCTGTGGACACAGACCAGGGAACATTTTGTAAAGCATTGATATTCATATTGTATTTAGCTGTGTGTGGATTACACTATATAGCAAATCCAAAAACAAGTCTTCCCCGTAAAAAAACTTTAAAACTTTTTCCACGGCCTTCCAGGACCGGAGAGGCTGCTCAATCATGCTGAACGTCGGCCCGCGGCGCAATGACTCTGCAGAAAGGTCCGAATCGCCGACTTCGTCACACCCTCTCGCTTGAAGATCCCGGCCAATTGCTCCCTGCAACGAAGCCACCCTATTGCACTACAACGATTTGACACACGACACTGGCAAATAGACAACACATAAAATATTCACGACAAGAGACAACAAGTAAGCAAAAAAGATGAGCGTACCGGCACTATCACGTTTAAACGGGTACTGATAGGACCCAGCCCGGTAAACGAAGTCTTTTCCTAATACAACCGAAACAGCAGTATAAAGATTACCGAAATCCTCATCGACAGCAACACTCCCTCGTGAACCATAGTCAGTAACCTCATAACTGACCAGTCGAAATTGGTATACACCAAGAGGACGCTCAGAGATAAAACCAATAAAAAATGGATGCCGCAAGGTTAACCACGAATTTGCCACCAAAAGTAACAACGCCAGGCTGATAGTGAAAACGATTTTTTTATTCGTAATTTTCCAAGACATCGAAAGTATAGCCTTTAGCCTTGCGTTTCTTGTAAACTCCGACCTTATGGATATTAAAAATTATATTGACCTGCCTTCGTATAAGCATTGACCGGCAGGCCGGTGTAATCGCTCCACAGGTGATCCCGGATCATGATGCGCACGGCATCATCATAGGCCTCATCGGGCAACGCCGGGTTTAATTCGACCAGCTTGTCCCGCAGCGGCCGCGCCAGCACAACCTCCCGGTCAGAAGTCCGGCCGAGCGTCCCGTCCGGGCCGAAAGTCTCGTCATTCCAGGCGTACACCGATTCCCAGCCGAGTTCCCTTTGCAGGTGCTCGGCCGTGGTTTGCTGTACCAGGGTGTCTTCAGAAAAGTTTGAAGTTTGACGGGTGAAGTTTGAAGTCACTTATGCTTACCTCGCATCTTCTTGATGATGCTCGTCAGTATGGCAATCAGTTCGTTGCATTCGGTTTCAAGCTCTACGAGTCATTCGGGTTGCATGAGTTCGGATGCGGAAAGAAGGCGAAACCAGTAAAGTGTTTCATGCGCCTCTTTGCAGGCGATGCTGTATTTGCTAATGAAATCGGCTTCACTCTGTGACGCCTGGCCCTCCTCGACATTGGCACCGATCGATGTTCCTGACCGAAGCAACTGATAGGCTAATGTTCTGGAAACACCCGGTTTCTCATCCAGAACCAGACACAACTTTACCACTCGCCTGGCAAACTCGAATGTCCGCTCTGGTATATTCGATTTCATCCTTTTCTCTTCACACTTCAAGCTTCAAACTTAATAAGTTCATCACCAACCGCACCATAAGATCCTTGGCCTTCGGGTCGCTCTCGGCGATCAGCAGCGTCAACGCAGTGAGGCCGTTTTCATCGAGCGTCAGGCGCATGCCTTCCTGGCGCAGGTACAGCAGGAACAGAAAGGCCCCGGAACGCTTGTTGCCGTCGGAAAACGGGTGGTTCTTTATTACAAAGTAAAGCAGATGGGCGGCCCGCTCCTCGCGGGTCTTGTACAGCGGATCGCCAAACATGGTCTGCTCGATGCTGCCCAGAATTGCCGCCAGACCCTCGCCCCGATCGCGGGCAAACAACTCACTGGCCTCGCCACGTTCGCGCAGCTCCGCGGCCAGGGCATCCAGTGCCCGGCGCGCCTCCTCCAGCCCGAGAACACCCCGGGCCGGGCGTGCGCCAGGGGGTACACTGAGCTTACCCTCGTCGTAATCCAGCAGCAGGCGCCAAGTCTTAGCATAGCTTAGGATCAGGCCGACCACTTCCCGGCCAATGTCACTCACCAGTTCCTGGCAGGTCAGCGTTTTGGCCAGTAAATCCACAGCCTGTTCCAGCTCTGCCAGCCCCTGCTGGTTCAGGCGGTGCTCATTGAGGCTGTAACCCTGGGTAAGGTGCTCCCGCAGCACGCGGGTGGCCCATTGGCGGAAGCGCACGCCGCGCTGGGATTTGACCCGGTAACCGACGGAGATGATGACGTCCAGGTTGTAATGGGCGGTATCGTAGGTTTTGCCGTCGGCGGCAGTTATCCGGAAATTCCGGATAACTGAATCTTCCTCCAACTCGCCCTCCCGAAAAATGTTCTTGATGTGCTCGTTCACCGTGCGCACATTTTTGTCGAACAGCTCCGCCATCTGTTTCTGGCTCAGCCAGACCGTCTCCCCCTCCAGCCGCACCTCGACCTGCTGCGCCTCTGCCTCGAAGATAATAATCTCACTCATAATGTCTCCATGCATCGTAACCCCTTCCAGTAAGGACCTTGTCACAGGCAAACACCGACACTCCGCCAGGCACCGATTCCAGATACTCGGCCGTGGTTTGCTGGACCAGGGCGTGCCATTGCACCGTCGCAGTAGAAGGGTGGTGAGAAATGCGGGCTAGCCATTCTCACTCATTATTCCTTCTATGCAAGCCAAATCGCTTGTCATCCCATGCTTCTCGGACCCCATTTATTGAGGTCACGGATTTCGCACCACAACGTCCGCAATTTCTTCAAGAGCATTTTTGACATGCGGCATCAATGAATCACGCTGGGACGGTCCACCTTGTGCTGTCGCAGCAGGAGGATGGTCAGCAATGCAGACAGACGGTGAAGGGTCCAGCCTGCAGAAATCGATTCACCGATCAAGAAAATGGCACGCCCGAGAGGACTCGAACCTCTAACCACTTGGTTCGAAGCCAAGTACTCTATCCAATTGAGCTACGGGCGCAATGAGGTCTGAGGCGGCAAGTATAAGTGTTTTCAGCCTGACTCGCAATTTCCGATTACATGGCCAACACCGCTTATTCGGCCAGGAATTCAAATTTGTCATCGAAAGGTAACAGCAGTTTGCGGTCTTCGTTACTCCACTTGAACCTGGCAAGAAGCTGTTGCACCTCATCATCCTTGCCGACCGCGTACAAACGGCCGCTGGCTTTGAAAGCCGGCGCTGCCGCAGTTCCTGCCGCTGCCTCGAAGTGCAGCCACAGCTCGTTGAAACCGGGCCGCAGCCACCTGTCCAGCTGTATCGTGTCACTGTGGTGATGGTGCCTGACGACTGTGATCCCGTTGAGCCTGGCGGTCAGGCGCAGGTCGAGGGCCTCGAAGGCAAGAAAATACTGTTGTCTGAACATCGCTCTGCCTGGCTGGCTCACACGAAACTGAATCACCGGGACCGGTATCCCGAGCCGGGTTGTACACTTGC
>JALUUZ010000035.1 GCA_027021095.1 Gammaproteobacteria bacterium | reverse complement strand
CCCATCACCCGGGCATTGAACCCATAGATCCTCTGTGCACCGGCGTACTCGACCAGTTCCACTTCGCGCGACTGCCCGGGTTCGAAACGTACCGCCGTACCCGATGCGATATTCAAGCGGTACCCCTTGGTCTGCTCCCGTTCGAACTCGAGTGCCGTGTTGGTCTCGTAGAAATGATAGTGCGAACCGACCTGGATCGGCCGGTCACCCGTATTCGCCACGGTCAGCTTCAGTGTCCTGCGGCCCTGGTTCAACACCACCGGTTCCGCCTGCAGCCTGTATTCGCCGGGAATCATTCTGCCTCCTGATTGGTCTTATTGCCTGTAACAGTGATGGTGCGTACAACGCACCCTACTTTGGTGCATGATATTGCTTTACCGTAAATCCTTTGGTGTGCTGCGCACACCCCACGACGAGATAGGGTGCGTTGTACGCACCATTACCACGACAAATCGAATCGCGTCGCTTGGCGATCTTTCTACACAGGATTCTTCCGTACTATGTCATTGTCCATCGTCTACGCACCGTCCAGTTGCGCACCGTCAGGCGATCGGATTGTGCACGGTGACCAGCTTGGTGCCATCCGGAAAGGTCGCCTCGACCTGCACCTCGTCCACCATCTCTGCAATGCCTTCCATCACATCATCACGGGTCAGCAGGGTCGTCCCGTAAGACATCAATTCGGCGACCGACTTGCCTTCACGTGCACCTTCCATGATTTCACAGGAAATCAATGCAACCGCTTCCGGGTAGTTCAACTTCAGCCCTTTGGCCTTGCGCCGCTCCGCCAGCAGACCGGCGGTAAACAGCATCAGCTTGTCTTTTTCTCTCGGTGATAGCTCCATTGGGTAACCTTCTGCTCAGACTCGTTGTGTGTCGTTATGAAAGCCTCTTCGCCTGATGTAACCTGCCGTGATGGTGCGTACAACGCACCCTACTTGGGTGCATGATATCGCTTTACCGTAAATCCTTTGGTGTGCTGCGCACACCGTACCTTTGTCTGCGCTCGTCGGTCGCGAAAGCCACCCATGCCGCACCCTTGCTCCGTCTCGCGACGAACGGTGGTGACAAAGGCGGGCTAGGTCCGCCAGATACGCGGCTCACACGCCTCGATGCCCAGCATCGCGCGGCGCAGCTGCCCCCAGGCCTCGATAAAAATCCGTTTACCGGGGCCGACCTCGTCGCCCAGGTAACGGCATACCAGGACCTCGTGTTTCAGCGTCACACTGCAGAGCACCTGGTCGTTTACAGCAGCATCGACACACTCACGCACCGGTGCCAACATGTGCCGCGGCACCGGAAACGCACTGAGCATCCCACTGACCGCCCTGCCCTGGTAACCCCAAGCCGCAGCAAGCGCCTGCGTGCCACCCGGCACGCTGTTACGTTCTACTAAAATTGGCCGCTGATTGCAATACACATTCAACGATTGGGACAAACTACCGGCGCTGAACGATTCCTGTGCCGCACGCCGCCCAAGACAGACAAAGTCCCAGCTGATATACCGGCTGTCATCCTGCAGGTAGATGTCCGTATTTTGCACAACCCTGGCCTGATCGAAATAAATATTCTCTTGCGGCAACCATTCCAGTACTGCACCGGCACCGACCCTGAATGCCTGGGTCTGCGTCGCCAGGCGGCCATCCGACCGATAGAACTTTCCTGCCGAAGGTGTAGTCAACAACGCCTGCGCGCGTTCACCGAGCTCGACATCCAGCTCGAGCCGGTCGCCGCCGACGACTCCGCCCGGTGGATGCACGATATAGAGGTGACAGACTTCCGGCGACTCGGGATAGAACGGTTTCTGCACCACCAGTGGTCCGCGGTGCAAACGGTGCGACAGGATCGTCCGCTCAGGCTGCGGCGCGCCGGTAGCGTACCGGCAGCGCTTCAAGCCCAACTCCAGCCTTGCCTGCCAGCCGGCAGCCGGTGAAGGATTGTCTGACAACGACTCGGAGATCACGCCACTCATCCCGGCATTGTATCCCAATCCGGCCGGTGCGGGAAACAGCGGCCGGTCTACTGCTTTCTTTGTGCCTCGAGCACATTCGGCAGTTGGTTGATCTTGGCCAGCACCCGGCTCAATTGGGCGATGTCTGAAATCTCGAGCGTGATGTGCATCCGTGCCATATGGTCTTTCAGGTCGGTCATCGTATTGATCGACAGCACATTGAGTTTTTCATTGGACAAGATGGAGGAAATATCACGCAGCAGGCCCTGGCGGTCATAGGCGACGATCGCAATGTCCACTGGATAAGACGCACTGTGTCCTTCACTCCAGGACACCTCGATCAAGCGGTCCAGGCTGTCTTCCTGGATACGCAGAATGTTCGGACAATCCTGGCGGTGAATCGTCACGCCTCTGCCCTTGGTGATGTAACCGACGATCGGATCACTCGGCACCGGCTTACAACACTTGGCGATATGGGTCAACAGATTGCCGACACCAAGAATCTTGATATCGCCGCTGGTATCCTTGGACGGTGCCGGCCGCGCCTTACGCAGCACCTGTGTATCATGGTTTTCCGGTGTACTGAATTCCTGTGCACGGCTGACCACCTGGGTCGACGTGATCTCCCCGCGTCCCACGTGTGCAAGAAACTCGTTGACCGTTTGCGCGTGAAATTTCTCGGCCAGTTTCTGCAGATCGACCTGGTTCAGCCCGACCCGCGCCAGTTCGCGCTCGACGATCGCCTTGCCATCGGCGATATTCTTGCCCTGGTCGAGCTGCTTGAACCAGGCCCGCACCTTGGCGCGGGCGCGCGGTGTCTTCAGGTACCCGAGGTGCGGACTGAGCCAGTCACGACTTGGCGTGCCGTGACGCGTGGTCAGGATCTCGACCTGCTCACCGTTTTTCAAATCATAGGTCAGGGGCACGATCCTGCCGTCGACCTTGGCGCCACGGCACCTTTGGCCAATGTCGGTATGAATCGCGTAGGCAAAATCCAGCGGTGTCGCACCGGCACGCAAATCGATGACATTCCCTTTCGGCGTCAACACATAGACCCGGTCCTGAAACACCTCGGACTTGAAGCGGTCGATGAAATCGCCGGCTTCGACTCCCTCGTCTTTCCAGTCCAGCAGCTGCCTGAGCCAGGCGATCTTGTCTTCATACTTGGCGTCATACCTGCCCCCTTCCTTGTAACGCCAATGTGCGGCAACACCGAGCTCAGAATGCTCATGCATCTCGTAAGTCCGGATCTGGATCTCCAGCGTTTTCGACTCCGGGCCGACCACGGCCGTATGCAAAGACTGGTAGTCGTTTTCCTTGGGTGTGGCGATATAGTCATCGAACTCCTTCGGTATATGTTTCCACAGGCTGTGCACGATTCCGAGTGCCGCATAGCAATGGGTCACCGTATCCACCAGGATGCGTACCGCGCGCACATCGAACACTTCATGGAAACCTATGCCCTTGCGCTTCATCTTCTTCCAGATGCTGTAGATATGTTTCGGACGGCCATAGACTTCGGCCTCGATACCGGCTTTTTTCAGTTCCGCCTTGATGATATCGATTACCTTGGCAATATACTTCTCGCGGTCGACCCGGCGCTCATCCAGCAGCCTGGCGATCTTCTTGTATTGTTCGGGCTCCACATAGCGCAACGACAGGTCTTCGAGTTCCCACTTGATCTGCCAGATACCCAGCCGGTTCGCCAACGGCGCAAAGATATCGAGTGTTTCCTGCGCGATGCGCACCTGTTTTTCCCGTGGCAGGTGACTCAAGGTGCGCATGTTGTGGACCCGGTCAGCAAGCTTGATCAGCACCACCCGCACGTCCTCGACCATCGCCAGCAGCAGCTTGCGCAGGTTCTCTGCCTGCCGGCTTTCGATCTTCGCGGTGCTCGCGACTGCCGGGTAGTCGGAAATCAACGCCATCTTGGTCACCCCGTCGACCAGCTTGGCGATCGTCATGCCGTATTCGGTCCTGATCTGCTCGAGGGTGACATCGGTATCCTCGACCACATCATGCAAAATCGCCGCGCACAAGGTCTCATAGTCCAGGTTCAGGCGATTCAGGATTTCGGTGACCGCAAACACATGGGCGATGTACGGCTCACCCGACTTGCGTTTCTGGCCCCGGTGCGCATGCGCCGCCAGGTGCGCCGCGCGCTGAATCAGCTCACGCTCGACGGCAGGGCGGTCGGCTGCGATGCTCTGCACCCATGCATCGATATCGAAATCCGGATGTGCAAAATCGGTTGTGATCTCTGTTGCTTTTACCATAGGTCCGGGACGGGTATTCGGGCTTGTTGCGACTGAAACCTATCTCAAAATCAACGACTGCAGCAGCTGTCGCACAACAGCCTGCCGTGCACTCCCGTGCGTGGCGAAACGGTGATACGCGACGCTGGCCCGGCGAAACCGCTGTATCGCCTGACTTGAAACAAGTTCTGTTACTTATCAATAATAGGGCCATCTCGCGGCTTTTAAACCGGATGGGTTACCTGGAACCGGTGTCCGCGCCGGAAGCTGTCTTGTGGC
>JALUUZ010000034.1 GCA_027021095.1 Gammaproteobacteria bacterium | reverse complement strand
TGGGTGGCTTTCGCGACCGAGGAGCGCGCAGGCATAGTCGACACTATGTCGAGCACTCCGACCGAGCGAAAACCAGCCAGGGCGTGCCATGGCGCCGTCGCAGTAGAAGGGTGGTGAGAAATGCGGGCTAGCGCTGAAATTGTTGATTTTTTTCCAGGTTCCAGTCGTATGAAAGACCACTTTAAAGAATTATTGTTGACCGCCTATAAACAACTGCAGCAGCAGGGACTGATTCCCGACGACCTGGAAAGCAGCATAAAAATCGATAATACCCGTAACAGTGCACACGGTGATTTCGCGTGTAACATGGCTTTGGCACTGGCAAAGAAAATCGGCATGAATCCGCGTGAGCTGGCGCAGCGGATCGTCGATTCACTGCCGCCGTCGGACAGTATCGCCAAGGTCGAGATTGCCGGCCCCGGTTTTATCAATGCCTTCCTGAAGCAGGGTGCACAGCAGCAGGTCATCGCCGAGATTCTGCGGCAGAAGCAGGACTACGGCCGCTGCAAGGCCGGCACGAAACATAAGATTCACCTGGAATTCGTCTCTGCCAATCCGACCGGCCCGTTGCATGTGGGCCATGGCCGTGGGGCTGCTTACGGCGCGACGCTGGCCAACCTGTTGACTGCTGCCGGACACCCGGTCCATCGTGAGTACTATGTCAATGATGCGGGTCGGCAGATGGACATACTGGCAGTCAGTGTATGGCTGCGTTACCTGGACCTGTGCGGGGAAGAAGTGATTTTTCCAACCAACGGTTACCAGGGGGATTATATCTGGGATATCGCTGCCAGTCTGCATCGTGAACATGCTGAAAAGTTTTTACATCCGTTTGATACTGTCTATGCAAACGTACCGGCGGACGGTCCTGACGGTGACAAGGAAGCACATATCGACGCCTTGATCGCCAACTGCCGCAGCCTGTTGACGGAGGAGGAGTACCGTACTGTTTTTTCACAGGGGTTGACCGAGATCACTGCGAACATTCGCCAGGATCTCGAGGAATTCGGTGTGCACTATGATGAATGGTTTGCTGAATCCAGCCTGGTAGAGTCGGGGCAGGTAGACGAGGTGATCGACAGCCTGCAGCGGGCGGGACACCTGTACGAAAAAAACGGCGCGGTCTGGTTCAGGTCCTCTGCGCTTGGTGATGAAAAGGATCGCGTAGTGATCCGTGAGAACGGGTTGAAAACCTACTTGGCGACAGACATCGCCTACCATGCCAACAAGCTGAAGCGCGGCTATGACGAAATCATCGATATCTGGGGTGCGGATCACCATGGCTATGTACCAAGAGTCAAGGCCTCGATGCAGGCGCTCGGCCTGGACGATTCCAAGCTCGAGGTACTGCTGGTGCAGTTTGCTATTCTGTACCGGGGCGGCGAAAAGGCACAGATGTCGACACGCGCGGGAGAGTTCGTGTCGTTGCGCCAGCTACGACATGAGGTCGGCAACGATGCCGCACGTTTCTTTTACGTGCTGCGTAAATGTGAACAGCATATGGATTTCGACCTGGACCTGGCCAAATCGCAGTCCAAGGACAACCCGGTCTACTATATACAGTATGCGCATGCCCGGGTCTGCAGTGTATTGCAGAAATTGCAGCAAAAAGACATGGAATACGACGAAGCGCAGGGGCTGGAGAATCTCGGCCTGCTGGATACGGATTACGAGCAAGCATTAGTGATACGCCTGGCACAGTATCCGGAGCAGTTGCTGCGCGCAGCGCAGGCCAGGGAGCCGCACCAGCTGGCTTATTACCTGCGTGAATTGGCGAATGAATTCCATACTTATTATAATGCCAAAGACGTAAAGAAGATTCTTGACGAGGAAGACGAGCGCCGGAATGCACGCTTGTGCCTGAGCCTGGCTGTCAGGCAGGTGATCGCCAATGGACTGGAGTTGCTGGGTGTTTCGGCGCCTGAGTCTATGTAGTTGAATCCAGGACTCCAGAGCCCGCATTTCTCATCACCGTTCGTAGCGAGACGGAGCCAAGGGTGCGGCATGATGGGTGGCTTTCGCGACCAAGGCGCGCGCAGGCAAGGTAGGGTGCGTTGTACGCACCGCAGAAGGGTGGTAGCAATGCGGGCTAGGCCATACCCCCAAACCAGAGACTACGGCGTTAGTTTAATATAGACAGGCAGCTGCAAAGTAAAACTTGGCAGTTTTGCTGCACACACGCTGGGAAACCCTGCAGAATGCAGGGAAGAATGAGGCCGCGGTCTCTTTGCTACATAATTTCGGAAATACACTATGCTTATTAGGACCATCGGCAATCAGCCGTTTGGGCTGGCCTGGTGGTTGACCTGGTAGGCGGCGTGTCAGTCGTATTTCAGCAACGATTGTGTTTGTACACAGTCTTTTTCTTGATCCTTTAACGAGCGAGTGATAGACAGTCCATGCGGGGGCGTGATTACAAACGAACACCACAACGAAACGCACCTGTCCAACGCTTGTTACCGGCATGGTTCTGGATGCTGGTAGGGTTTATTCCACCTGCAATAGTCGCGATTCTCATTTACCTGGATAAAATCGACGTGCGCCGTGTCGACCCTTATACCGGCTCCGGCAGGTTGCAGGCAGGCAGCGTCCCGGGAAAAAACCGGGGCCTGGACCGGAACACCAGTACACAGACCGCTGCACGGAAGAAAGGTGACGTGCTGGTTTCCAAGAAGCTGGATACGGAAATCAAGTTTATTTACGAAAAGGAATTGAAAAAGGATGTCGTGCCGTCCACCGATTTTTCAGCGCGGCGCAAAAAGCCGCGGGTCACCAGGCGCGTAAAAGAGGCTGTCAAACAGGCAGGCAAAGCCAGCGGAAAAAACAAAAAGGCTGGCACCAACAGGCAGGCTGCCGTTGCAGCGAGTAAAAAGAAGCGTACCAGGTTCAGCCGCAGCTATCTGCAGGCTGGCGCATTCAATCATCTGTCACAGGCCAAGACGCACAAGAAGCGCCTGGCGAAACTCGGTGTACAGGCGAGTATTCTGACCGTACGCAACAAGGGTGGCCACCTGTACCGTGTCAGACTGGGACCGTTCGTCGATGCCGAGACGTACAAAAGAAATCTGCGCATTCTGCAAAAAAACAAGATCAAGGCCTTTCGAACGAACAAGTAGCGGTGGTAAGGAATCCGGGCCGGCAGGTCAACGTCTCCTGTAGGCCGCCACACAGGCAATGACGATCAATGCGATGAAACCACCGGCGATCGCGTAGGCGCCCCATTCCAGTTTCAGCGACTTGATCATAAACGAGGCCGCCAGGTTCTGTTGCTGCAGCACGAATTCCTTCCACAGGCGGTAGGCGTAGTAGCTGCCGGTCCACAGCAGGATCCCGCTCAAGGCCAGGACACACATCAGCACCAGGCGCCGTGCCATCGCGGTCAACAGGCACAAGCCTGCCAAGGCGGCAAACAGGTAGGCAATCCAGGTATACATCTGCGGATAGAGCAGATCGGGAATGGTTGAGATCTGAAACAAGGTCAGTTGCCCGTAGACCGGGCCGAGGATGCCGGCGATGATCGCCGTGACCGCTGCAATAGAAAACAGTATCCGTATCATCGTTGCTCCTGTGGTAAGCCGAACAGTTCCCGTTTCAGCAGGTAGAGACAGGAAATGTCCTTGTCTCCATGTCCTGATTCGATCAGTTTTTGATAGTGGATGCGTGTCATTTCCACCAGCGGGAGTTTTTTGTCGCCTTGTGTCAGCGAAGAGGCCAGTTGTTGGCAGATTGCCAGGTCCTTCTGGTGCAGCGAAAGCTTGAATCCTTTGTCATAGTGCCCGGCAAGCAGTGACTGCCCGCGGTGCTGTACGAACCAGCTCGATGCCGCACCGGCGGAAATCGCCTCGATCAGGTTGTTCATGTCGAGACCGAGCGCCTGGCCGAAGGCCAGTGATTCGGTCACTGCCTGGTTGATCCCGGCGGCCATCACCTGGTTGACGGCCTTGGCTGCCTGGCCGCTGCCAGTGGGGCCCATGTGCAGCTGCTTTTTGCTGATTACTTTCAAGACCGGGAGTGCCTGCTTGAACACTGTTGGACAGCCGCCGATCATCATCACCAGCGTAGCCTGCCGTGCTCCCTCGATCCCGCCGGAGACCGGTGCATCGAGAAAGTCACCGCCTGCGGCTTGCAGCAGTTGCGCGGCCTGCCGCGCCGCCTCGACCGAGGTGGTCGACAGGTCGATGACGATCTTGCCCTGCTGCATCGCCGGGACCAGTTGCGTGACGACCTGCAGCAGGTCCGGGCTGTCAGAGACACAGGTCAGGATCAGCTCACAGTGCCGGGCCAGTTCGGCCGGGGAGGCTGCCAGCGTGGTATTCCATGTGTTGGCGAAGGCGGCGGCCTTGTCGTGATTGCGGTTCCAGGCGCGATGCAGCATGCCGGCGGCCGCGAGGTTGGCAGCGATCGGCGTGCCCATTGCACCCAAGCCGATCAATCCCGTTTTTAGATTCTGTTGCATAGGCTGTTTTCCTGTCGGCGTGTGTTATGCGGATGTCTTCTGTCGTTGC
>JALUUZ010000033.1 GCA_027021095.1 Gammaproteobacteria bacterium | reverse complement strand
TGACAGCTGCTCAGGCTCCTGCTCGTCGCCGCCTTCGATCTCCTTGCCTATCTCGCTGAGGTCACGGACCTCTGCCAGGCTCGGCAGTTCTTCCAGGCTTTTCAGGTTGAAGCTGTCGAGAAATTTCTTGGTCGTGCCATAGAGCGCGGGTTTGCCCGGCACATCACGGTGCCCGAGCACCTTGATCCATTCGTGCTCCAGCATCGAACGGATGATCGCGCTGCTGACGCTGACACCGCGAATCGCTTCGATCTCACCACGGGTGATCGGCTGGCGATAGGCAATCAATGCCAGCGTCTCGAGGTAGGCACGTGAGTAGCGCGGCGGCTTCTCTTCCCACAACCGTGAAACCCAGCGCGCAACCGACTGCCGGACCTGCAGGCGGTAACCGGAGGCCACCTGTTTGAGCTCGATGCCACGGTGTTCGAGATCGGCACCGAGTTCGTCGAGCGCGGCCTTGACCTGTTTGCGTTCCGGCCGTTCGTGTTCTTCGAACAGTGCCAGCAACTGCTCCAGCGTCAACGGCCTGCCGGCTGCGAGCAGCGCCCCTTCGATGATATTTTTCAGCGTATCGTCGTTCATTTTTCCAATATTTCTTCATCCAACACCGGCTCACCGGCGGTCTGCTGCGAGGCGTCCTGCCCGGCGCCATCGTCCTCGGTCACCGACACCTGCACGGCCTTGATATGGATCGGTGCAAACGCCTCGGCCTGGACTATCTCCAGCAGCGACTCCTTGATCAGTTCCAGGATCGCCAGGAAAGTCACCACGACGCCCATGCGCCCTTCACTGACATCGAACAGGCGCACGAACTCGACGAACTCCTGCTTCTGCACCATCGACAACACCTTGGTCATGCGCTCACGTACCGACAAGGCCTCCATTTCGATATGGTGATGACTGAACATCTCCGCACGCCTGATCACGTCGCTGAAGGCGTGCAGCAGTTGCTCCAGTTCGAGTTTCGGCAGCGGTTTTTTCTTGTTCTGTTCGAGCTTGATCTCGGCCCTGGCGTGATAGATGTCGCGCCCGACGCGCTGCAGCTTCTCCAGGTCTTCGGCGGCTTTTTTGTAGCGTTCGTATTCCTGCAGCCGGCGGATCAGTTCCGCGCGCGGATCCTCTTCGTCCTCTTCGTCCTCGGCCGGGCGCGGCAGCAGCATCCGCGATTTGATCTCCGCCAGCATCGCCGCCATCACCAGGTACTCGGCAGCCAGTTCCAGCTGCATCTCGTTCATCAGCTCGATATATTCGATGTACTGGCGGGTAATGTCGACGATCGGAATATCGAGGATATCCAGGTTCTGTTTCTTGATCAGGTACAGCAGCAGGTCGAGCGGCCCTTCGAACTGTTCCAGGAACACTTCGAGCGCATCCGGCGGGATATACAGATCCTTCGGCAACTCCAGCAGCGCCTCGCCTTTGACCAGGGCAATCGGCTCCGGGTGCTGTCCGCCATCCTGCGCCGCAGTCTCCGGGCCTGTATCCGCAGCGGCTGCAACAGGCTGTTCGGTGTCGGCCTCCGGCAGGACATCGGCTGTATCGGTCATCATGTCTGTGTCAGTCATTTTTGTTATTATAGGGCAGTTCTGCGGATTAATAGTGCAGGCCCATCGCCTGCCGGACTTCTTCCATCGTCTCTTCTGCCACGTCCCTCGCTGCATCACAGCCTTCGGCAATGATCCCTTTTACCAGGGCCTGGTCCTTGAGATATTCTTCGGCGCGTTCGCGGATCGGTGCCAATTCCTCAATTACTGCATTGATAATATATTGCTTACAATCTATACAGCCCATCCTAGCCGATCTGCAGTCCTCTTTCACGGAATTTTTCACATTTTCGCTGCTGTAGACCAGGTGCCACTTCCAAACCGGACATTTCTCCGGGTCTCCCGGATCGGTCTTGCGCACCCGTGCCGGGTCGGTCGGCATACGTTTTATCTTCTTTTCTATTTCGCCTGGCTGTTCACGCAGGCTGATGGTATTGCCGTAGGACTTGGACATCTTCTGACCGTCCAACCCCGGCATCTTGGCCGCCTTGGTCAGCAAGGATTCAGGCTCCGGCAGAATGATCCTCGCGCTGCCTTCGATATAGCCGTACAACCGCTCCAGGTCGCCGCGGGTGATGTTCTGGTTGCTTTCCAACAGCGCATGCGCAACCTCGATCGCGTCCTTCTCGCCTTTCTCCTGGTATTTCCTGCGCAGTTCCCGGTAGAGTTTCGCGTTTTTCTTGCCCAGCTTCTTGATCGCTTCCTCGGCCTTGGCCTCGAAATCCGACTCGGTCCCGTACAGGTGATTGAACCGGCGCGCGACCTCACGCGTCATCTCGATGTGCGCCACCTGGTCCTCGCCGACCGGCACCAGCCCGGCCTTGTAGACCAGGATATCTGCGCTTTGCAGCAACGGGTAGCCGAGAAACCCGTAAGTACTCAGGTCCCGTTCATGCAGCTTCGCCTGCTGATCTTTAAAGCTTGGCACGCGCTCGAGCCAGCCCAGCGGCGTGATCATCGACAGCAGCAAATGCAGCTCTGCATGTTGTGGAACCCGCGACTGCACGAAAATCCTGGCAGATCCCGGGTTGACGCCGACCGCCAGCCAGTCCACCACCATGTCCCAGACCCGCTCGTCGATCGATTCCGATTCCTCGTAGTGCGTGGTCAAGGCATGCCAGTCGGCGACGAAAAAGAAACATTCGTATTCATGTTGCAGCTGAATCCAGTTTTTCAACACCCCATGGTACTGCCCCAAATGCACCAGCCCGGTAGGCCGCATGCCGGAAAGTACCCGCTGTTGACTCGTTGTCGAGGTGACCATCTGTTCTCCCGTTCAAGTAAACACAGCATTGCTGACCGCCAGTACCGCCGCCAGCGCCAAAAGCGCAGTCGACGCCCACCAGCGCACGACACAGGCCTTCAGTTTTTTCGTCAACTGGATAAAACACAGGGCCTTGAGCAACAGCAATGGATATTTGTACCATCTCGCCAGCACCTGGTTCTCCTTGATCAGGCGGAACAGCACCAGCGTATTATAAACGAATGTCATCAACCCTATATAAAGCAGCAAAATGATAAAAATAGACATAAGCGTGTATTATCCCGAAGCGCCCGGACAAAGACCACCTTTGTTTGCACGCCACGACGCAACTGCGCAAAAAATCACTCCTTTCACCCGGATTCGAACTCCGCGACCCGTTCCATGCCTTTGCCTTCACGCACGATCCTTGGCGCGGATTCGACCAGGTCGATCACCGTGGTCGGTTCCAGCCCGCAATGCCCGCCATCGAGGATCAGCCCGGCCCAAGGCTTGACACGGCGAACGATTTCATCGATTTCATTCAGTGGATACAGGTCCCCCGGCAACAGCAGCGTCGAGCTCATCAACGGCTCGCCAAGCAAGTCGAGCATGGCCAGCGCGATACGGTGATCCGGTACACGGATACCGATGGTCTTGCGTTTCGGGTTCTGCAGCCGGCGCGGGGTCTCGTGCGTCGCCTTGAGCAGAAACGTATACGGACCCGGGGTCAGGGATTTCAGCAGCCGGTAGTCACTGTTACTGACCTTGGCATAGGTGGCGATCTCGCGCAGATCGCGGCAGACCAGTGTAAAGTTGTGCCGGTGATCGAGCTGGCGCAGCTGGCGGATACTTTCCATCGCCTGCTTATTGCCGATCAGGCAACCCAGCGCGTAGCTCGAATCGGTCGGATACACGATCAGCTGCCCGGCATGCAGCGCATCGACTGCTTTCTGCAGCAGGCGCCGTTGCGGATTCTGCGGATGGACTTCAAAGACCTGCGTCATGGGCTGGGTACTGCCACCGGCCAATCGTCCGCTTCCCACACCGGCACCACGGAGTCAGGCAAGGCCGGCATCTGCCCGAGCCGCCGCCAGGGACTGTTGGCACCATGATAATCGGAACCGGCCGAGGCATAGAGCTGGTAGCGGCGTGCATACTGTGCCATCTTGCGGTTCTCTTTGTCGGTGTGGCTGCCCGAGACTACCTCGAACCCCGTCCCGCCACAGTCCTGGAATTCCTCGATCAACGCCATCAGCCTGGCCGCCGACAACTTGTAACGGGCCGGGTGCGCGATCACTGCAACACCGCCTGCGTGGCGTATCCAGTCCACTGCCTGCTGCAGGCTGGCCCATTCCCCGCGCACATGCCCCGGTTTGTTTTTGACCAGGAACCGGCGAAACACCTCCGGAATAGTCTTCGCCGCACCGCAGTTGACCAGGTACTGCGCGAAATGGGTCCGGCTGATCAACACACCGTTCGACAAGGCCTTCGCCTGCTCATACGCATCCGCGTAACCACGCCGCGCCAGCTGCCGGCCGATCTCCTGCGCACGCCAGCTGCGAAACACCTGCAGCCTCTGCAGGCCCTCGAGCAGCCGCGGGGAATCGAAGTCGATATGCAACCCGAGCACATGAATCGTCTGCTCGTTCCAGGTGACTGAAATCTCGACCCCCGGCACCAGCTGTACCGCCGTGGACCGCGCACAGCGCAGTGCCTCACGCAGCCCGGC